>CAJXTM010000324.1 GCA_913061385.1 uncultured Rhodopirellula sp.
CTACACGTAAGGAGTCGTCGGCAGCGTCAGATGTGTATAAGAGACAGGGCGTAGACTGCTGATAGTACGTCGTGGTCGACTGCGGTATGGGTGACAGGCGGGTACTCGGGCTCAGCACGTGGTCGTTCACCGGGTCGATAGGAACTAAAGGTTGGGTTGGCACGTTTAACGGGCCGACCTTGTTCGTCGAGCCAAACCAGTCGGACGATCGCAGCTCGTCGTTTCAGTTCCAAATCAGTCGTTCGTCGGTGAATCTTGAACTCGACGTGGGACCCGGGCTCGACTTGTTGGCGAGTGCACCAGTATCCAGACAGGCCCTCGCGGTTGTCTGCCGAAATTTCCAGAAAAGCAGGCTGCGTTGTCGTTGCTTCGGTTTGCTGGTGGCTGGGAGTGATTTCTGGGCGAGGGGATTTGAACGTCCATTTCAACGCCGCGTTCTGGGTGTTCGCATTGCCATTGGCATGGAGTGTGGAACAACACACCGATACCGTGTAGCAGATAAACAGTAGCCCCAACAATGATGGGTGAAGACGTTTGATAGGCATGGCTAGATTTTGAACAGACGGGGGCTGAAGTGATCAGTCTTGTTGAGTTGTATTGTAACCGTATGTGGAGTCATTGTGCGGATTCATCAACTTTCGATTGCCTGTGCACGCTTGATTGCCAGACCCATATCGTCAGAATGAATGTAGGAAAAAAAAGGTAACGATAGAATATGGGGCCGAAGACAAAGGTTGCGTTGAAAAACATGAACCCAATGAATAGAGCCAAAAAACGATCAATGCCAACGGATGTAGGACGGTTCAAAAAGCGGGCTCTGTGTAACCGCAGCACGTCAACGCACCAGATCGCAAGCATTAAATAGTTTGCCCATATTCCATCTCCCCTCCGAATTCCCACTAGGTCTTCCGTTTCGACCGCTGTCTGTTGCCATGCATTTTCGTGACGCCAGTGATGCACATAGTGGAATGCTAGAAAAACGTGCAGACCAAAGAGTAGTAGGGCTATCACCCACATGCGATATTCAAGCCGACCGGGTTCAACGGCGTTGCCGTTTCTTTTCCAAAGTCGATAGAGCAATCGACCGTACACCAGTCCACACGACACGCGAATGCTCCATTGAATTGATAGGTCTATCAATTGGGATTCATTCATGATTACGTGGCTGAAATTGTGCGGTTGTGCGGGTTTCTTATTCTGTTGACCTTGGGCCGAGCAGAACTGATCTTTTAGATCCTTCCTGCGCAATGCCTTACGCCTTGTTGGCGTTGAAGATTATCGTGACAATCTGTTGCAAGGGATCTCGATCTGTTGGCAATCACTGCCTCGGTCGAGAGTCGGTAAATTGATGGAAACAGGTTGTCGGATGGTTCTCCAATAAAAATTTAGTTAGAGGAATGCTTTGATGCGTTTGAATATCAATGACGGTGAACATCTGGAATCGCCAACCGACGCTGATGTCGAGATGCGTGTCGAGCAGCTCGCGGTTGATCAGTTTTTGGTGCTGACGTCGCAGCCTGGCCATTTTGTGCAAACTTACCACAAGTCGGACGGTTGCTTTGAGTTGGAGCGTCGACAGGGTGCGTCCCAAGATCATTACGCAGTCAAGTCATCAACGATCACGATTGACGACGTAAAAAAAGCATTTGCCCTGTTCCTGCGTCAATCTGCCGAATTAGCAACTTCATGGAACTGGCAGCAACTAAGTTTTGGCCCGGAAGTTGATTTGGTGGATGAAGAACAATCGGTTTCAAGTGATGCGTTGGTCGAATACCACGGAGTGCTGATGTCGGCGGATTGGCCGCAGGAAATTGAGGATGCGCAGGAACTACGTGACTATGTAATGCACGGTCAGCGTTTGGGTCGGGTGGTGCAGTCTGAGCAGGATGCGTCTGACGAAGCTGCGTCTGGTGAACACTCTGGGTTGTGTCAGGAGTGTGGTGTTCGGACGGCACAGTTCCACGTGCCTGGGTGTCGGTATGAGCAGTGCCCACGTTGTCAGGGAAAACTGGTGGAATGCAGTTGCGAAATCGACATTGATTGAATGGTGTTATCCGTAGCTGAACTCTGCGTCTGATCCGTTTTGCAGATGCGTTGACACGTTTTCAAACCTAGTACTTGTTTGGCCTGGTTTGTCCTGACCGAGCGGATGAGCACGCTCACGGGTTCGATCGCAGTTTGGTTTGCTAGCTCTGGGCGATATCTTGCGGCAGCTCTATTCGGGATCTTGTGAGAGCATCGCTTGAATTGATTCAGACATTTGGTTCACCACTGTCGGGCCACCACCCACGTAAAGTTGCTCAACGATACCATCTTTCCCGATGATGACGAGTTGCGGAATTGCCCTTGCCTCGTAGCGTGCCGCAGCGACTCCGTCCGTATCCAATGCGACCGTTAAATTTAGGTTGTAACGCTCAAGGACGGGTTGGATCTGCTGAACGGACTCTTGCAGATTGACTGAAATTAATTTGACTTTGTCCGGATCAAATTGTTCCATGGCCCGCTCGACGAGAGGCATTGTTTGCATGCATGGAGCACACCATGTTGCCCAGAAGTCCAGGACCACAATCTTCCCGGTCTGTTCCGATAACTTGAAGGGTGAACCATCTAGCAATTGAAGTGATACTTCAGGAGCGGGCTGTCCGATCAGCGATGAGAGAGTGCTGCTGGGATCATCTCCCTGTTCCATTGCTGCCGTCACGAGCGGCTCGATTGCCGATTGCAGTTTCCAGCGGTTGTAGGCGAGGTCGGTAACCTCGGTCAAAATTTGATTGCCGAGGATCAGTTCATCGATATTTTCTAGCGGGAAACTGCAGGGGCCGATGATCGCACTTTCTCCGCTCACATGTGTTTCAGTTGACATGTTCGGTTTGAAGGTGATGCGTTTGCCATCTCGTAGCAGGACTTGAACCAGCCCATCATAAATTGACGATTCAGAAGGCGCGGCTGCATCTTGCGACTCGTTGGGGGCTGTGCCTTGATTGAGGCTCGCTTCTGGGTGAAGCCAGATGATTTGTGCGACGCGATCGCGGGGTAACTTGATTTCCGTAAGCTGGACTTCCACGCGGATGATGTCTGCATTTGCAGAGATCAGACGACAGCGTAGAAAGTCGCCATTGTGTGAACACAGAATATGTGTCGGGGGAGCCGTTTTCTGAAGCCGGGGAACGGTCAGTAACCGTTCGCGTTTCGCTGCCTCGAGGTCGGGTGGTGGAGTGTTAGTGACGTACTCGATGGCCTTGATCTCTTCATGTGATACGAAACCATTTTTTGAGTCAATCGTTGAGACATGCACGCCCGTTTCATCAATGCGATCAACACGACATGAGAAGACATCACCCGAGCGGACGTGCACGACATGCGCGTCACGTTCAATTTTGGGTGTCTTCACTTCATCGGCACGCTTCAAGAACAACTCACCAAAGTTGAGGCCTCGCTGTTGCTGCTTGATTCTGAGACGCTGCAATTCCTGAGCTCTTGCTTGTGCATTCTTTGGTCCTGCTTTTGGAACTTTGCGGTACAGAATGTTGCCTGCGACCCTAGGCTTCAGGTGTGCCGCGGTGACGCCGCCGTATGGTCGCCATTTGAATTGCATCTCCGCGTCGGGGTCCGTGATCACCCCGGTAGGGGCCAATATTCCAGCCAGTCTGAGCTCCCCAATCTCGAGTTGTCCCTTGATCCCATCATTCGCAGCGAGGTCAGCCGGTTTGGGGTCATGAGTAAAAACGATGAGGGAGCGGATGTCCTTGCGTGGGATTATTGACGGTGCCTCAGAGTTAGCCGAGACAAAGTTGCAGTTCGCTTCATTGACGCTTTCTACGCTCCCGGAGAGCCGAATACCATTCTGAAGAAACAAGGCACATTGTGCCGGGGCTGGTGGTGGATCTGGCTTGCGAAAAGTGATCGCGGTGACTTGGTTCCAGTTGACGCGAGACGTGGGACTGTTCTGGCCAATCGAAAGTTTGCCGGACTCAATGCCTTCGATGTTTCCCGCTGCAAACGTACCGTCATTCAACGCCACCAAAGCATCGGCTTCGGCAGCAGCATTCGGGAGTTCACCTAACCAGCGAGCGATTGAGACCCGTTCCACCGTTAGGTGCTTGCCGCGGTTCACGATGCGAATGCCGGTCTGCGTTGATTCGGTTTCACCGGCACCGTCTGCCACAGTCTTGGCTGCTGCGTTGCTTCTGTCTGAAACAAGCGTCTTTGGTGTCAACAAGGTCGCAAGTAGTTTGCCATCATTGCGCATGACGTGAAGTGTTCCGGCAGCTCGATCCAGATAAAAGGTAAGCCTGAGGTCCCGGCGTAAGCTAAGGTCGGTGATGAACGCCAGGTTAGCAGCGTCTTTTGATTCACGCACAGCAACCAGTTTTTGACCAGCGGTCTCAAGTCGCCAGCCATCAATCGATTCATCCTTGGTGGAGGTTACATCCGATCCCAATGAAATTACAAAATCAGCCTGATCTTTCCACGAGAGCGTGAGTTCTATGACAGAACGAATTGGTACACCCAAATCCCCATTGAGGACAGCACCACGCTGTTCTGTTGAAAGGTAGTTGCCAGCTTCCTGCCACCCCGTTGTTTGCCATTGCGGGGTGCTCCAAGACTCCAAACCCTTGAACCTGGCGAACAGGACCGTTTCGTTTTCCTGGACTCGGTAAAGTCTCGTGATGCATTCAGTTGGGACCCGCAGGTCACCAAAAGATTGGGTTTGGATGGTGACGAATCCCGCAGCCCAGCTGACAATGTTTCCGTAAACGATGTCTCTGTTGCTGAATTCGATCGCGAACTCGTCCGTTTTTAAGCCGTCTGCCGCAGAGGAAAGCCTTGGATATTTAATGCTTTCAATCGCTTCGAGTTGAAACGCAAATGGAGTCGTAAAACCACTGGCAAGCCATTGAACCACAGCCGCATCGTTGGTGGGACGCAACTGTCCGGGGACTTGGCTTCCGTCAATCAGGGTGAGAATGCCGGTACGAGTAGCGTCTGCCGTGGGGGGAGTTGTACTAACTTCCGGTTGGACCACTTCTCTTACATCGCGGTCAGGCTGATTTGGCGTGACCAGCGGTTGCTGAGCTGCACTGGTGGACACCCCAAGTGCAAATGTCAGCAATGCGAGCCGCAGAATCGCAGTGGTGTTGATTAAAAAATGAAACAAATCAACGCTCATAGATGGGCAGGAATCGATAATTGACAGCCAAGCCAAGCAAACACAAGCTGGTCGAGACGTGTGGACCGTGCGTTCCGCTGAAACTTCCGTCTTCGGCTTGGGATGTTTTAAGTCGCCGAACCAAGGTCTTGTTCCAATTGGTCCACGCAGCGATGTCAGCCTGAAAAAACGCCTGAGCTTGGTAGTAACTTTGGTATTCAACGCCACCGTGACCCGGGCTGCCACCCTGCATTTTGTCTTTTAAGTATCCGAGTGTGGTTTTGAATTGGGGAATGTCTTTTCGACGGGCGATCGAGAACACGAGATTTGCGATCGAGATCCGGGCAAGTGATTCGTTGAACCCACCGACACCTCCTGAGTAGGCAACCTGACCTGA
>CAJXTM010000325.1 GCA_913061385.1 uncultured Rhodopirellula sp.
TCTACACGTAAGGAGTCGTCGGCAGCGTCAGATGTGTATAAGAGACAGACTTCATGTTGTCCGCCAAGTCAAAGAAAGCAGCCTCAGGTTCGACCATCCAGAATTCTGCGAGGTGCCGACTGGTATTGCTGTTTTCAGCTCGAAACGTCGGTCCGAATGTATAGACTCGCCCCAGAGCACATGCGTAAGTCTCTGCTTCAAGTTGTCCACTGACCGTCAGAAACGTAGGCTTGTCAAAAAAGTCATAGGCGTAATTCACTGGACCGCCGCTCTTCGCCAACATCTCCAGGTCCAAGGCAGTAACCCGAAACATCTCACCCGCACCCTCGCAGTCGCTGGCAGTGATGATGGGGGTATTTGTGTAGAAGAATCCATTCTCGTGAAAGAATTGGTGGATCGACTGACTGATTTGATTCCTGACACGCGTGACCGCGCCAAACGTATTGGTTCGGGGACGCAAATGCGCCCACTCCCGCAGTTTTTCAAATGAATGACGTTTCTTTTGAAGTGGATACGTCTCCGGATCTGCCCAACCGACCACACGCACGGCGGTCGCGTGCATTTCTGTTGCCTGCCCTTTGGCTGGCGACTCCACCAACTCACCTTCGATGACCACACTGCAACCAGCCGTCAGTCGCTGGACATCTGCCGCATAATTATCGAGTTCTCCTGGCACAACGACCTGCAGATTCCCAAAACAGCTCCCATCGTTGATTTCCAGAAAGCTGAACCCACCCTTGCTGTCACGGCGGGTTCGCACCCAACCACGAACTTCGCGATCGGTTCCCACGGACTCAAGCTGCCGGGCAGTGTTGATTGGAATCCATTGGCTCATAACTAAGCAGCCTTCGCTTGTTTTTGCAGGAATGAAACAAATCCGAGTATTAACAGAGCCGCCAAGAACACCAAAGCGACATTACCGATTGGGAAATCGTAACCGATTGGGAAATCGTACATTTTTTTCCCGTACAGGCCCCACCCAGATGCAAACGCTGAGACCAAAGTCCCAAAGATCATGAATGCGTTCCACACAACACGCTTGGCCCCAGTTGGCATCGCATCACCAAGAACACTCTTCGAGTTCATCAGAAGCAGAAAAGACACGTAAGCAATGGGTAGCATCGCTCCACCGATGACCGATGTTGGCACTGCAAGTGCCGGTGCTGCAGCCCCCCAGATGAATGGCCCTGCGACTCCAACGGCAGGAATAAAACTCCCGATCCGATGCATTTTTCCTTCCGCAGGTACATTCAACAATTCACAGAAAGCAAAACCATTGATCAGCATAAGGATAATGATCGTAGACACCGCCATCCCCAGCACACCCACGCCAAACACAGTTTGGGCAACGGTATCCCCGACAAGTGGCTCAAGAGTTGCCGCAAGAGCATTGTTATTGCGTTTGACCAACATTGCGGCCACTTTCTTATCGGCCTCGGGCAGAGCCTCACGGGCAGCGGATAAATCCACCTTCGCAATCTCAGGATTCTGGTGCTTGATCCTAGCATCCACGTATTCGTAGTAAGCCTTGACCTCTGTAGCGGAATCATCGCCGGCCCGCACCTTGGCCATCACATCCTCAGTCTTTCCATGAAACTGACTGGCTGCTGCAATCACAACACAACCGGTTGCGAGAACAAAGGGAACAATCAAACCGATGGACAAATCAAAAATCGCCAAACCACGCTGGCGAACCCCCCAACCTTTACGCAACATCGAATAAGGCAACAGGAAGGTCATGTTGATACCAACGGCGGTTGCAAACGCCGCAATGATCACATCCTTCTGAATACCAGCAACCTTTGCGGTCCACCAATCACTGGATGTTCCCGTTTGCTGTATTTGTTCAGCGAGAACTGGCACTGGTTCAAAAAGGAAATTGAGATTCGGAACAAACCCGGCAAAAATCTGCCCCCAATCAATCGCACCCTTCATACTAAGAGCAAGAACGACCCCAAAGAATGAAAGAACGACAATGCCAACCATTCCTTTCAGTATGAGTTCAAACGCTTTGATTCCCTTACTGCCCGAGTTGTAGAACCAGACCACGACCGAGGCCACAAGCAAAATACAAACTGCCACGATGAGCTTGCCATTGCCATCAGGGTTCCCCAAGGAGGGAACAAGGTTTTGCTGAACGGCAGCCGTCCCCAAAGCAAATTGAGGTAAACACCAAACGATGTTCGCCATCATGGTGGCAATCAACCAACCCCACGCGAGAACCGGGCTGATACGTGTCTTGATAGTGTAAAAAGGGCGTTCTCCCGTTGACAACGTGACATAACTGATAGCACTCAACATCACGACACCAAGAATCATCGCGACAGGCTGCAACCACATCATCTCGGTACCCATCAACACACCAAGGTACAGTGCCCCGGCAAGTGATCCGCCCCCCAAGGTAATGGCACCCTGCAGCCACCCCGGTCCTGACAAACGAGTGTAGATCGCAGCTTTGGTGAGCGGTCCAGCAGTTTGCGCTGCGTCCAGCAGAACTTCTTCACGAGAAGAAGCGGATTGTTCATCATTCATGAGGGAACCGTCACGGCTAAGGGAAATAGGGGAGGGCAGGGCGGGGCAGATAAAATCCACTGCACAGCATCTTCGGGACGTGGATGATGATACTGCATCATGTGAATGATTGTGGCAAAGGTAGTTGTGACAAACACAGTCAGCTCACTTCTCCAAATTCACAGACTTAGACGACAACCCGAGGTTCAGACAGCAGCGGGACGTCCAACAACTGATTGCATTGAGCGGCGTCTGGAACGAGGGCAGCTTCGTGAACGATCCGTTCGCTCCACTGCCCACGCATCAACGGTGCAAAACTCACTCGCGTTCAGCGAGATAACGCTCTGCATCCAAAGCTGCCATGCAGCCGGTTCCTGCTGAAGTAATCGCCTGCCGATAATAGTCATCAGCAACATCACCTGCAGCGTATACACCTTCGACACTGGTGTTCGTCCGAAATGGCTTGGACCACTGAATGTATCCTTTTTCATTCATCTCAACCGCGTTGTTGAGAAAGGACGTATTCGGTGTGTGGCCAATTGCCACAAACATGCCGCCGACTTCAAGATCTCGCGAGGAATCATCCACGGTGCTATCGATCCGCAGTCCTGTCACCAGTTTGCCATCTCCCCGTACTTCACCGACGGTGCTATTCCACAACACGGAAATATTTGGGTGACTCAAGGCTCGGTCCTGCATGACTTTTGATGCCCGCATTTGATCACGGCGAACAATCATATAAATCGTGTCGGCATTGGCGAGGTTCGCCAGATAAGTCGCTTCCTCAACTGCAGAGTCGCCACCTCCCACCACGGCAAGTGGTCTGCTGCGGTAAATCGGCAATGCACCATCGCAAACTGCACAAGCACTGACACCTTTGTTCTTGTATTCTTCCTCCGAAGGCAGCCCAAGGTAGTTTGCTCGGGCTCCGGTCGCGATAATCACAGTGTGAGTCTGGACAGGCTCTCCGGAGGCAGTTTTCAAGGTATGCACATCGCCAGAAAAATCGACGCTTTCGATATCGTCACTGATCACCTGGGTCCCGAAGTTCAATGCTTGCTGCTTCATCAGCTCCATCAGCTCAGTTCCTTGAACCGCGTAATGAGGCTGACCATCCTTTTCGTGCCCTGCAGGCGCCGGTGGCAAGTTGTAATGTCGGTCTTTCGAGACAGCCGACTCAACGAATGCTCGCACATTGCCCGCAGGGAAACCTGCGTAGTTTTCGACTTCTGTTGTGAAAGCCAATTGCCCCAATGGAATCATTTCGGGCTTGAAGGTTCCTTCGTAAAGAATTGGCTGCAGATTAGCTCTCGCTGCATAAATCGCTGCTGACCAACCGGCAGGGCCGCTGCCGATAATTATCGTTTTCGCAATACTGTCCGACACTTTCGCCGTACTCCGTGCAAGGATGGTCTGTTAATCAGTCATTCGGCAGGCCAGTCTCATCTGTCACCTGCAATCGCGTTAGTATAAGGTTCGCTGACGCTTGCACCACCTCTGGCGATTCCACGAAATTTACTCCTGACCGGCTCTTGGGCTGGCACCGTTTTCCAACATTACTCTCTCCCCACACCCACCCACGCCTCAGGAAACTACAGAATGACCACCTTGTTGATCGCTCTCGGGGCGATGGTTGGATACGTTATTGCCTACCACACCTATGGTCGCTGGCTGGCTCGCAAGATTTTTTCGTTGAATCCGGCTGCTTCTGTGCCGAGCATCGAACTGAATGACGACCGTGATTTCGTCCCAACCGATAAATCGGTGCTGTTCGGGCACCATTTCACATCCATTGCCGGCACCGGGCCGATTGTCGGTCCCGCCATCGCCGTGATGTGGGGCTGGCTTCCCGCTCTTGTTTGGGTTTTGTTGGGATCGATTCTCGTCGGTGCAGTTCACGACTTTGGGTCTCTGGTCGTATCCATGCGAAGCCAAGGCCAAACCGTTGGCGATGTCGCGGGTCGAGTTCTCAACAAACGGGTCCGGGTGCTGTTTCTGCTAGTGCTGTTCATGGCTCTGACCATAGTCTTGGCAATTTTCGGTCTTGTGATTGCCTCCGTTTTCAAACAATACCCATCAGCTATCTTTCCATGCTTGGTGCAAGTCCCGATTGCTCTCGCCATTGGTATGTGGTTACACAACCGCAACGTCAATCTGCTGCTCCCTTCGCTACTTGCGTTAGCGATGATGTACATCACCCTCATTTTTGGTAACACAGGCGTCCTTGCGACGATCAATCAAACGATGGCGTCGTGGTCCATCATCACATGGGTGGTCATTCTATTAGCGTATTCGTATTTCGCTTCCGTCCTACCAGTGTGGTCATTGCTGCAACCACGCGACTACATCAACTCGCTTCAACTAATCACTGCTCTGGGGCTCGTTGTTCTGGGGCTGTTTGTCGCCGGATTGTTTGGCGGTGCCGCCCACGAAGGCGGCGAGAGAATACCGTTGGAGATCAGTGCTCCTATGATTCGAGCCAACCCCATTGGTGCCCCCTCTGTCATTCCGTTTCTCTTTATCACCATTGCCTGCGGTGCGTGCAGTGGTTTTCATTGCTTGGTTTCTTCGGGCACCAGCAGCAAACAAATCAAATGCGAAACAGACGCACAGTTCGTTGGTTATGGATCGATGCTGACCGAGGGTTTTCTTGCCACCTTGGTAATTTTAGCCTGCGTCGCTGGCTTGGGACTTGGAACCGAGAACTCGTCCGGGGAATGGGTGACCGGCGAAGCTGCGTACATGGCACGCTACGCTTCCTGGGACTCAGCCGCGGGGCTTGGCGCTAAGGTCGCAGCGTTCGTGGATGGCTCATCTAATTTCCTGCAGGCGATGGCGATACCATCGGGAATTGCAGTCGCAATGATGGGAGTACTGGTGGCTTCATTTGCTGGCACAACTCTCGATACTGCCTGCCGTTTGCAACGTTATGTCATTCAGGAGCTTGCAGGAACCCTTTGTGGCAAATCATCAAACGAGTCGAACCGTGGCCTGTCCATGCTGTCTCTTATACACATCTGACGCTGCCGACGAC
>CAJXTM010000326.1 GCA_913061385.1 uncultured Rhodopirellula sp.
TCAGCCTCGGTCTCGTGGGCTCGGAGATGTGTATAAGAGACAGATTGACTATGCAGTACCAACCAGAAACACATCTTCCCAACTCTCACAATACCGAAACTGAATCCTAACCAGAAACTTTAGAACGCCAATAACGCGTATAGAGCACCATACCAATCGTTCCCATGAATGAAACGGCATAGAGAATCGCAGCCATAATGCAATGAAGCATTGGAAAGAAAAAGATGTGCATGTGCGCAGCACTATTCATCGAATCTGACGGAGATGTTTGAGATACAAAACCCGCAAACCCCAAAACACCTGTAAACGCTATGACGTAGGCGACAACAAGCATCGGCAACATGCTGTGAGTTTTACTCCTCCAACGCCATCCAGCGATAAATAATCCTGGGACTTGACTCAAGCCACTCAAAAATCCAATCATCAGACTCGTCATCGTGATAGAAGAAACGCCAGGACGAGCACCCTCATTGGGATCTTCCTGCAACACGTTGATCGTGCCCAAGACAACAGTCGTGATCAGTAGAAGCAGCAGAACACACAAGGAGACCGGTTTCCGGGCTGACGCTAATTCCTCGCGTGCCGGAGCACTCTGTTCAGCGGAACGATACGGATTAACCATCAGCCTACTTTTCGAACTCAAACAAACATTCAACGCTAACACGGCAGCAAAGCGACTGAATACAGCCCAAACCCCAATCACTTTGCATTACAAAGTAGTTACACCCAACCCGCCCGTCAATCGAAACATACCTAAAAAACGAAAAACATACGTCGCGCTTCCATCCAAAGAAGCACCGTGTTTCCCACATGCCATTCGAACGAACGCAAAGACCGATGCCCACACGGCCAAACGTTCTGAAGTGAGTTGTTTACAAGGACCAGCCTCGTCAACAACTTCATCACGCAACACTTTCGCGTAAGCTCGCCAAGGACTGGGCAACAAGCGACTCCAACAAGCGACTCCAACAAGCGACTCCAACAAGCGACTCCAACAAGCGAAGCGTCCCAACCCAGAACCAGCATTACGTCTGGGACAGCCGCGTACACACGCTCAAGACGAGAGCCATCCGTTGCCTACCTGCCACAACAACACGCCAGCGTCTAGCTGCCCGAGAGACTTGGCTGTTCCCGGTCGTGTGGCTTCATCAGCCATATGATCCGAGAGGCAAAAAGATGCGATGCTCCCAAATCGATGCTCCCAAATCGATGCTCCCAAATCGATGCTCCCAAATCAATGCTCCCAAATCAATGCTCCCAAATCAATGATCAACCCTGGGCAAGGCTACATCCCACCCTCAAACGGCCTTGCCTGAAATGATTCGTCCGCTCTCAGCGATCAGGGGTCCATTGCATTGATCAGTACTTCAAACGTGAGCAGCATGCACTGAAATCATTTGCTGATTAGATAGAGAGCGCTCTTGCTCCTGAGAATGAGATGATTCCCAACGACGGCGGGCGACGCCATGAAACCATCCCCAAGTTCAGACTTCTGCAGAAGTTTGTATTCTCGTCCGGGGAGAATACAAAACACATGGCCTGAGGTGTCAAACAAATAGATTTTACCATCAGCGAAAATAGGTGAAGCGGCAAATTCCTTCGACACTCTTTTCTGCCAAATAATCTCACCGGTATCGGGTTCCCTACACGACACAATGCCATCATCACTATTCATATAAAACAAACCATCGACCATCAATTGGGATGATTTCTTCGCGACTCCTTTACGGTCTGACCATGCAATATGCGTGCCGGTCACATCCCCCCTACCATCAGGACGCACTGCCACCATGGAACCACTTCCATTGGTGATAAAAACCAGCCCTTTCTCATAAAGTGGCCTTGCTGAAGCATTCATCCCTTCGTGATACACGGTCCACAACAATTCGCCAGATTGAGGATCGTAAGCAATCGTGGCCGAAGCCGATGGATAGACTAACTGCTCTTTGCCGTTCACATCGATTACTTGCGCGGTGCAATAGGCCTTCATTCGATCGCCATTATCCGTTCCATAGTTGATGCCCCGATCTTTCTTCCAAAGCGTCGCACCATCTTCAGCGTCGAAGGCCACAACGTACTGTACATCAAACCCGTCGTAAGCGACGAACAATTTGCCATCGTGCAGTATCGGTGATGATGCTGGCCCCCGATAGTGATCACAAACCAAATCCCTGCGTGCCCAGATTTCATCGCAGGTGGCTGTATCAAGGCACGCAGTCAGGTAACTGCCAAAATGAACATACACTCTGCCATCTTCCACCACGGGCGTGGGCGTCGCATAGCTATTCATCGGGTGACAAAAAGCGGGCGACTCACTTTCTACGACAACACGGTCATGGATTACATTTCCCGTTGTGCGATCGATACATAAAACCGACATTTTCGACCCATCTTCGGTTGCAGTGGTCAACCAAACTTGATTACCCCAAACCACTGGCGAAGACCAACCCTTGCCGTGAATTGCGGTCTTCCATTTCATTACCGACTCATCAACCTTATCGGGCAAATCAGCGCCCGTGGCGTGTCCATCACCAGAAGGCCCTCTGTACTCCGGCCAATTGTCCTCACCGAACGAAGCCGTCAAAACACAGAGGCTCAGAAAAACGCTACAGACTCTCATAAAACTTCAGGGGGCATCGAGTTGGAATTTTGCAGTAGTGCCAGAATGTTCTCAATCATCCCGGGAACAAAGAGATCCGCATAATATTGCAGCAGACTCGTGATCACAGTTATAGCCCATTCTCTGCTAGGTGGCAGGTTTTGTCTAATTTCCCGCACACATCACAAACGAGCAGATAAAAAACTCCCCTAACACCGGCTCACCCCCACCAAAAACTGGATCGCCCCAGCACAACTGTGCTTGTGGCTTACCCCTCTATTTCGACAGGGCATGACGTCCAAAAAACCGAACAGTTGGCCCTAATGCGGCATGTCACATTTGCCCAAAAGAATGGCCTATTCATAGGACCGAACTCCGGCCCAACCTAATAAAATGCTACGATAAAACTCCAGGAAATGATCCTGCGGTCCGTCACACATGGAACCTACGTGCGCACCGAGCACGCCACGGAAAGCACTTCAACCAATGGATTCGGAACACAATGGCAGAAATTGAGCGTTACCCAACATACAGCGATCTGCCCCCGCTTGCGGGTTTATGCAAAATGAAGCGGGCGGTCACATCGCAATGGTCCCTGAACGAGAGCGTGACCCGCCTGAAACGCATTCATTACGTGTTGCGTCGAGTGCATGAAACATTCATTGCCAGAATTCCGGGAGAACCAATTTACGAATTAAAGACGCTCTACAGCCATCATGCATATCTGTGCGCTGAACAGGTCACATCGATCCGAAATCGAGTCGGTGAAATGCGTGAGCCACCACTGGGGCTCGACAAGGTACCTGACCCCGCATTAGAGACCACCCTCGACGAACTTTCCCGCTGCCCCGACACCGCACAATTCCTTACTGGGGTTTACACCGTTGTAATTCCAGAGTGCATCGCTGCCTGCGAACGTCTAAAAACCGCTGCCCATCCGTTAGCTGACGCCCCAACCGTACGGATATCGAAGCTGATGGCATTCGAACTCTCTGAGCTTTGCAAAACCGGGCAAGAGTGTGCGCGGTGCCTGCGTTCAGAAGAAACCGCGTCGACGTTAGACACCTGGCAGGATCACCTTCTCTTACACATCACATCTGCTGGGCTTGTTGATGGAACTGAACCAATCCAAACAACACCTCCGCCGCCGCGGTATCCCAACCACCCAATGACCTTCCAGCACGAACCACGTCGCGACGATAGATTCCGTGATCCCTACAACGCAGGAGTCAATCCTGAAGCGTTCTTGTACGACGAGCAATACGAAGCTCGGGACAAGACGCTGATGATTTACTACAAGCGTCTGCGCGAGCTTGATGTACCGGAAGTAATGGCAACCATCCTCATTGACCTTCGTGATGAGGAGCCGTGGGAATTCCACATGGAGATGACCCGGCAATTATGGGATGAAGCACGACACGCCATGATGGGAGAAGTTGGTTTTGCCTCTCAAGAAATCGATTGGACCGAAATCCCGATCAATTTCACATGGTCAAAAAACCTGAATACCCAGTTGAACCCGCGTGAACGACACGGTGTGCTATTTTTCATTGAACAAGGTTTGATGCCCAAAACGGGCAAGCGATATGAATGGGAAGTCGCCACCGACAGTGGGGACCCGTTAGCAAAGCTGTTCCAAGACTTTGATTGGGCAGACGAAGTCCTGCACGCACAAATAGGACGACGATGGTACGTCCCACGTTACAAATCATTGAAGGAGGCTATGGACTATGGTGACGAATCATGGTCACGCGTCCTTAGCAATTGGCAGGAGTACAAAGATCGCGGCCTTACCGAACATCATAACTGGTGGCCCGACCTCTATTCCAAGGTCTGCTTACAGCGGGGAATCGCGCCGGACCCACAGGTCCTCGCGTTCAACGAAACCTACCAGCAAAAGCGTGCCGACCTTGAAACGCTATAGCCAGCACCTCAGCAAACGCATCTTATTGCTTACGCGGCCAGTCCAGATGCCTATGCAGAAAATCATACGACTGCTTACCATTGATGGTATGAGGTCCATTGAAGAATTCGATTTCGGCTAAATCCCCGATTCCAAGCTTGTTGTAGTGTCGTCGCACTTTGGCAAACTCCCATGCAACCCACTCATCAATCCCAACTCCGTCATCATGCCCCCGCTCAACCATGAATGGACGCGGTGTCATCAAAATTGACAGCTCGGCATAGTTCGCAACGTGAGCCATATTCCACTCAAAAATCTCATACTCCCCTGTCCACAGGTAGCTAAATTTTGCGTCAACCGACGCATTCTTTGCAACCCAATCGTTGTAGTCAGCACTACAGATTGACAAACAGTACCCAGGTTCCTGTGCGGTTTTCGGAAGCATGGGAGGAACTCGTACCGCTGTCTTGCCACCATACGACAACCCATAGAATCCAATTCGATTCGGATCGACACTATCGAGCTTACTGAGCCATCTCAGCGTGACCAAATGCTGCGGAATAATGTAACTGAACAAAGAACGACCCAGTACATTTGATTTTCGTTGGAGCGTCCGAAACGCATCCCCACCGCGGTACGGGTTCTGTGGAGAATAGACAATAAAGCCCCGTCGACACAACTCAGCCGCAAACGATTTGTATGCCCGGTAACCACGTGACTCAGGACCGCTAATTGTGTCCATTGGAACACCTTCAAGCCCGTGCTGACAAACGACGACAGGCCGCTTTTCGCCGGGAACCAGATCCTTCGGCAGCAACAATATTCCCGCAGCGATCACATCTTCGTAGACGTCCAGTACGATCTCGTAACCATGCATCATTTCATCATCCAAAACCAGGCGTGATCTCGGATTCGGTTCAATGCTGGGTGCCGGTAAGCGCCCAAATAGTTCTTCGTGTATTTGCTCCCGCTCAACCTGCGCCGATTGATTAAAGGCCTGTCTCTTATACACATCTGACGCTGCCGACGACTCCTTACGTGT
>CAJXTM010000327.1 GCA_913061385.1 uncultured Rhodopirellula sp.
AGATCAGCCTCGGTCTCGTGGGCTCGGAGATGTGTATAAGAGACAGGTTCTGGGTCCTGCGGAATTTCACGCTCAATGGTCAGTGGTCCTTCATATCCGATTTCTTTCAAGGTAAGCAGATACTTCTCCATACCAACATCCCCTTTGCCCAATGGCACTTCAGCTCCCCAGGTATCGCCGGGCTTATCGCTCCATGTCCCATCTTTGCAGTGGATGCTTCGAACGTGTTTGGCAACCGCTCGCAAAGCTTCAATTGGCTCACCAGTTCCGTAGAGGATCATGTTGGCAGGGTCAAAATTGATTTTCAAATTCTTGCGATCGACCTGCTTGATGAACTCAAGCAGTCCTTCGGCGGTTTCTTGGCCGGTTTCCAGATGCAGGAACTGATCATGCCCCGCACAATGATCACAGAGTTGTCGCGTCACATCGACAATATCCGAGTAACCGTCGTCCTGCGGATCGTGAGGAATGAATCCCAAATGCAGAGCAACCGTGTCGCAACCCAACCAGTTGGCAAAGTTTGAAATTTCAAGCATCTCGTTCAGACGCGTCTGCCGAGTATCAGCTGGCACTAATCCGACCGTTCGCACAACGGTGGGAATATCGGCGTAACTCTCGCCTTCGAATCCACCAAAGACAGCGCTACACTGCACCCCCATTTCACTCAACTGCGTTCGAAAAGCTTCCGCTGATTCTTGGTTCCTTTTTTCAGGACTCGGCGCATGCAATTGGATTGTGGGAACTTTTAATTGTGCGATCACATCCCAAGCGACCCCCAAGCCAGCATCCACAGAAGCAAAGACGCCAATTGGCCAAGAATCCATTTTCATACTCTGGTGTATTAGTTCGATAGTCAGAAAGAAAGTGCTAAAGGTAATGGATCAGAAACCCACCGATCAATCACTGACAGCCTGTAAAACCCGACAGAGAGCAGAATTCCCCGGAAAGTCGTGTGCAAAAGACACAAATCACATCGCAAAAAGCTTCTTCCGACTTGGTTTGCGGGTGCTTCTCAGACGCAAGTCCGCTGCAGAGACTCAATCAGTCGGTTTCCCAACGCACGGCCAAGACGCGAGCGGCCAATAAGAACACCACTCCACTGACCAGCAAAACCGCAAGCTGTGGGGCGAGAGCTTCCACGGGCAACTCCCGCCAAAAAACCTTGGTGTACCCATCTAGTGCCCATGCATTGAAAGTCCAAAGTCCGTATTGCTGCAACTCATCGCTCATCAGGTACCGGGGAACCATCGATCCACCAAGAGCACTCATGGTCAGGATCAGAATGACTGACAAACCATTGAGCTGTCCTCGTGACTTGCAGAGTGTCGCAAGGAACAAGCCAAAACCGGAAGCAGCCAATGCAGTCACCACCGTCATCATCAAAAATCCATCCAAATGACCTAGGAGATCCACATTGAAAACAAATTGGGCCCACACGAACATGACACCAACCTGCAGCACGCCAACACAGCTCATGTAAAACCATTTCCCGAGCAATAATTGGTCCATCGACATCTGTGTCGACAGCAAACGATCAAGCGTTTGGTTTTCCCGCTCCTCAAGTAGTGCACCACCACCACCAGTTGCTCCAAACAGTAAAAACATGACCGCGATTCCTGAGGCGTACATGCTAACGACTGGATTTGCTTTCCCTTCACCCATCACATCGATGATTTCCACTTTACGCTGAAGCGATTCTTCGATCCCGAATGACTCATCATTTGGATCAACTGTCTCATTGGCGGCAACCTGATTCTCGTTATCATCCTGTTCGCTATCTGTAAGCTGAGCCACTTGATACTCAGCTTCCGACAACATAATCGATCGATTGACCACAGCAGAAACGATCTGCGCCGCAACCTGGTCCGACGCATCGGCCATCAATTCCGCCGCTAATTGCTCCTGATCAGTGCGCAAGATAATCGCCATGGTAGCACTGCCTGAACGCACCAACTCCATTGCTTGGTCACGATTTAGTCCGCTCGCATTATTCTCACGCACAAATCGTAAACTCTCCTGCTCACTGAGCGCCGACATGATGTGACGACTCACAGCAGATTGAATTTCATCAACAGCCACAACTTTGATTTTTGGTGTTGTTCCCCGCCCCAAGCCGCCGCCGAAGATGACAGCAAAAATGCTGAAAAAAGCGATTGGAACAAGGAATGTCAGCAACAGCTCCACTCGATTGTGGAGCAGCCGACGACAACTGATTTGAAGAACAGTCAAAATCATTTGGACACTCTTTGAGAGTCAGTGCGTTAGTCACGCAATTCATAACCAGTTAGATGCAGGAATACATGATGAAGCGACGGAGCTTCTACTTGTACGTCAGCGATTCCGTAGCCCCTTCTGCGAACGAGTTCGATCAAATCGGGCAGGTGATTTGAAACATCATCAATTCGTGTGGCAATTTCATTCTCACCAGGCGTTCCAAACGAAGCCGCCCCCTCTGAAACTCCCGCTCGAATCGGCGACGAAAGTGGTCGATCAATTCGCAGACGGACAAGACGTTGCGTACCAACAGACTTTTCTACCAACTCATCGATCGAGCCATCTGCTACGACCTTACCTTGGTCAAGAATCACTATCCGATCACTGCGTTCTTCAGCCTCATCAAGATGGTGCGTCGTTAGCAGAATCGAGGTTCCTGTGACACTGAGTTCGTCCAACATCTTGAAGATTCGTTGTCGACTCTGCGGATCAACACCTACGGTTGGCTCATCAAGCAGCAGAATCCGTGGTCCATGCATGACACCACAAGCAAGATTCACACGCCGTTGCATACCACCTGAAAAAGCACCCACTAGATCATCAGCACGCTCTTCCAATCCGGTCCACTGCAGCGCCCACGCAAGACGATCACGAAGTTCACGCCGCCGCAATCCATGAAATCTGCCAAAGGCCTGTAGGTTTTGCCGCGTTGTCAAATCGGCGTAGAGCGCAATCTCTTGCGGCACAAAACCGATTTGCTTTCGAGCCTCGAGGCTTTTAAAAGGTTGCCCCGCCAAAAATATTTCGCCGTGATCAGCATTCGTCAGCCCAGCAAGGCAACGGATCAAGGTCGTCTTTCCGGCCCCATTAGGGCCGAGAAACGCCAAACGTTCGCCTTTGTGAAGGTCAAAGCTCACACCTTTTAATGCTTGCAAATCTCCGTACGACTTTCGCAAGTCATGGATCGCTAAAGCAGGTGTCGGTCGGGCGTAAGTCACGTTTCAAATCTCATCGTCTGGATGGCATTCTGCACAACGGGTGCGGTCTGTCTCGCTCCGTAGGGTCGTCTTTTTCCGCTTCTGACCGCTACCCCGAAAATCAACGATTCACAGGACCTGCGGAATTACGAGACGGGGAATCACACACCCCAACGAGGTTGAGCAATACCTTGACAAGCCAAATTTGCTGACATCGAACACCAGCCTCTGCAAAAACAGCAGAAATTTACCGCGGAACGCTAAATGAATTCCCAGTTCTCACCACGAATAGTCGAATTAAAAAAGATAAGGCCGGTGAGTGCTGTACTCACCTTGAGAATGACTGTTGAGGGCTTTCCACTGTGACTGATGTTTCGTCAAACCGACCTCGGGAGAAATGCAAGCAACCAACTATTCTCGGGATTTGGAGACTTGGGGAAGTGATTCACAAGAGTTCAACAACTCAACTGCTGCTGGCACAGCCCGCAGATGCGGTTGGCAGCCCACGCTGGGATTATGTGATCAAACGTGCCATGAGTGGCCCCGATCAGTTCGAAGGTAGTCGACAAATTTTGCAATCGATAGCCGCTGCAAGTCGTGCAAGCCATCCCAACCTGGTTGCCCTGCTAGATGCATCCACGACATCCAGCCAGCCGTATCTGGTCATGCCACGGCTGGAAGGAGAACCTATGCAGAGCCACCTTGCATCGGTAACTCAAAAACCGCTCCCGGTCGCTCTATGGCTCGTCCGACAGTTAGCCCAAGCACTCGACACTCTGCACAGCACAGGCTGGGTACACGGTGATGTGAAACCCGAAAATTCTGTCGTGGGTCCTCGCGGGCATGTCACGCTTGTCGATCTCGGCTTTGCCTCAAGAATCCACACGCTCTCAAACCATCACTTTCGCGGCACGCCCGAATACGCTGCACCTGAAGCATTGACAGGTAAACTGGCGGCAATCCCGGCGATGGACATCTTCTCATTGGGACGCATACTCTGGCATTGGATCACACGCACTGAACAGGTGAGTCAGGTCTTGCTCGAGCCGGTCGCCGATCTAGTTCAACAGATGGTTTCCAAGGATCCTGATGAGCGACCAGCAGCAGATGAAGTGGTGCAACAATTGCTTCAACTTGAGATTGAGACACTCGGAAAACACATCGGCCCCGCGAACTCAACTTTCGGCACTGCTACACGCAGAGCTGCGTGAACAAATCAAACCAGGCAGCCTGTGCTAGGTTGGCGATTCCACCAAGATTGCGTTCTGACTATTTCAGGAATTGGTCGGTAAAGCAATCCTCTGGCTTCACCAACTCAGCTTGTGATGGGTCAAGTGCATCCATTTGCTCAACCAAGCCGGTCCAACGCTCCAAAGACATGTGACCAAACATTTTAGGTTGGTCTCCCGGTGGCATCGCAAGACTTCGCATTTGCTCGCTTCCATACTTGAGCACATTTGCCGTCATGCCATGGTCATTGGCCTTCAGGATGGCAGCATTCCCCTTCGCGGGATCCTTCAAATAGGACTCCCAACCAGCTTGAGTTGCCTTTACAAAACTGCGTACAAGGTCCGGCTGTTCTTTGATTAATTTACCTGTTGTGATCAGCACGCTGGAGTAAGGATTCCAGCCCAGTTTGCTAACCATCAACACGCGCACCTTCGCGCCTTCCTGCTCTGCAAGCAATGGCTCGGCGCAACTGTATGCTTGGATTGCAATTTTCGGATCGGCCACCAGCGGCGCAACGGAGCCAAAGTAGGGGACTTCCTTGACTTTGTCCAACAACCCTTTGGAACGCATGAATTCCAGATAGGGTCGTCCTGCTTGGCACTGCAGCGTCAATCCAGCAAGATTACTCAGCGAGTCGACGCCACTTTTCTGCTGCACGAGGATGCATCGCGGATTGTCTTGCATCGCAGCTAACACAGCTACAACATCCAACCCCTGTCGACGATAGACAACCACATCATCCGCATTGGCAAAACCAAACTGGACCCTTCCCAACGCCAACTCCTGTGCAACCGGAGCACTGCGTCCCCCGGGTCTGATATCGACCTGCAAATCCGCAGCACGAAAGCCTCCATCTGCTTCTGCCTGAAAGACCCCGCCATGCTCCGATTCGGGATACCAATTCAACTGAATTGCGACAGGCAAGTCCGCCGATGTGCTGCCCTGAGAACTCTTCCCGGTGGTATTCGACGAAGTAGACGATGGCCCACAACCACTCATGATCAGAATGGCCAGCCCGAACGATAAAGTACTAAAACGGATCACAGAACGAACACCTCCAAGCGAGTGAAATACTTCCTGTCTCTTATACACATCTGACGCTGCCGACGACTCCTTACGT
>CAJXTM010000328.1 GCA_913061385.1 uncultured Rhodopirellula sp.
CGTGGGCTCGGAGATGTGTATAAGAGACAGCCACTTGATCGCGTGGCACGGCTGCCAAGGTTTTCACCTCGGACTCACTGAACGGGACATTGAACACGCTTGCTCGACCGAAGTCACCTGCGAACTTCTCCTGACCGTTGGGTGCGGAACCTAGCCGAAAATCGTGTTGGTTACGGGGTAACCGAAGCTCAACAGGTGATTTGGAATAATCACCAAATTGTCCATTCGCCAGGTACTGCTGAACCGCTTGGGGATGAGCCAGAAAATGGTCGCGTTGTGCCGTATACAGAATCCGAATCACCTCGGCTTCCTGTTTGCTGGGTTCGCGGCTGGTCAGAATCCGAAACATGTCATTCGCAATTGCATCTTCAGCCTCACTGCCATGCTGAGAGAGTAAGCGTTGACTAAGAGCACGACCCGCCTCAACAAACTGCGGCCCGTTCAGCATCGCCAAAGCTTGCAGTGGCGACGAAGTACGTTCACGTTTGACACGGCAGACATCGCGTTTCGCTGCATCAAGCGCCATCATCACGGGTGCCGGTCCAGTGCGTTTCCAGTAGGTGTAGAGTGAGCGGCGATACAAACCTTGACCCTTATCGGGTGTCGAAGGCTTAAAGGAAGCTGCCAATTCATATGGTTTCACTGGCGGTCCACCTATCTTGTCCACCAAAAGTCCGCTTGCTGCCAGCACATTGTCCCGCAACATCTCAGCAGGCCACCGGTAAGAAGGGGCACGACCCAGAAGTTCATTTTCCGGATCAGTCATCAACAATTCTTCCGATACCACACTCGATTGCCGATACGCCGTCGACATTACCATCTGCTTCAAAAGTCGCTTAACATCCCAGCCGTGAGCCACAAAATCGTTTGCCAACCAATCAAGCAATTGGGGATGTGTTGGCAATGCCCCCTGCCTGCCAAAATCTTCCGGAGTCCGTACGATCCCATCACCAAAAATCAGCTGCCAAAAATGGTTCACAGCGACTCGAGCAGTGAGAGGATGATCGGGATCCGTCATCCACTTCGCAAGTCCAAGCCGATTATTCGGCAACGAGTCCTTCATGGCCGGAAGCACCTCAGGCGTAGCTGCTTTCACTGCTTCCAACCGATGACCGTATTCGCCACGTTGCAGAATAAACGAATCCTTGGGCTGCGGCAATTCACGCATCACCATGATCTCGGTCGCTTGATCAAGAGCATTACACAGTTGCAATCGCATCGAAGCCAACTGTTTTCGATACTCAGCATGGTCCGCTGATGCATTCAATTCCAAGTGCTGGACAAACATCGCCCTTATCGATTCGGATGCCTCCGTTCCACTCTCGATCTGCTGTAACTTCGCTGAGATCTTCTTTTCATCATGTTTCAAAGCAACTTCAAAGTTCGAAATCTGCCGATCAAAGACCTCGAATGATGATACCTGTCCATTGGTAAATCCACGGTCTCGAAATCTTGCACCGATGGCAATCGTGTTTCCACCACCACCGGTGATATTCTTGGTCAATTTATCTTTGACAACTTCGACATCTACTTGTTTTCCATCGATGAAGATGGAAATCCCCTTGGCTGATATGCTACCGTCATAGGCGACTGCAACATCGACCCAGCGATTCACTGGAATCGCTTGCTTTGTTTTCACGCTAATGGCGTTACCCGGCCAGAAATGAATCAAAGAGGCGCTTAACTTGCCATCTTCGATCAACAATTGATATCCACGGCTTCCGGCATCAGTCCACGCCCTTGAGCGATGAAAGACCACAGCGCGTTGTTTTGCATCAGGTGTGTTGAGTGCCAGACTGACCGAAAAAGGCAGATGACGTTTGAAGTTACCCGTTTTCAGGGTAATTGCATCGTCACCCGTCAACTTGGCTGCAGGCTGCCCGCGTTGGTCCGTGGTTTTGGCAGTGCGACCGCCGACCGCATTGAAGTCGACTGTTTCAATGGGATCACCTCCTTTGGCCTGCAACGCTGCGGCCAACAACGCGGCATCTGACAAACCGCGATACGCCATATCCTCGGGTGCTTTCAGCTTTTCAAGCTGTGATTGCAACGCACCGATCTGCTTTTTCTGATCATCACTCAGAAGTGCAAGTGTTGGCGTCGGAACCGAATTGGTGAAATATGAGTAAAGCCCTGATTCGTCAATGTTGTTGAAATACGAAAACAGCTCGTAATATTCTTTCTGGGAAAGCGGATCATACTTGTGATCATGACACCGTGCGCATTCAAGAGTGAGTCCTAAAAATGCAGTGGCAAACGTCTGTGTTCTGTCCACCACATACTCAATGCGAAACTCTTCCTCGACGCTGCCACCCTCAACTTTTTGGGGATGCAATCGATTGAACGCTGTCGCTAATACTTGGTCGTCAGTCGACTGCGGAAGCAAGTCACCTGCCAACTGTTCAACGATGAACTGGTCATACGCCATATTCGAATTGAATGCTCGAATCACCCAGTCACGCCACGGCCACACATACCGATCGCGGTCCACTTGATATCCATAAGTGTCACTGTACCGGGCGACATCCATCCAGTCCGATGCCATTCGCTGCCCATAGTGGGCAGAACGCATCAAACGATCAACGACCGTGCCAAAAGCATCCGGCGACTCATCGCCCAAAAAGTCATCGATTTCACCTAGTGTCGGTGCCAATCCCGTTAAGTCAAATGTGACACGTCGAATCAACTTTTCCCGCGGTGCCAATTTTGAATAACTCAAACCGCTTGATTCAAGCCTAGACAATACAAAGTGGTCAATCTGATTACTCACGCGACCGATCGACGCCACCGTTGGCAGGTCAGGATCACGACGTTGCTCAAACGCCCAGTGTTTTTTCCAAATGGCACCCTGAGCTATCCAATCAGAGATCAACTGTTTCTCTTTTGCCGAAACAGAAAGATTCGATTCTGGCGGTGGCATCACCTCATCCACATCATCCGACAAGATACGACTGACAAGTTCACTTGTCTCTGGTTTCCCAGGAATGATCACATCAAACGCTGCCTCTTTTTGATCCAATCGCAAATCTGCTTCACGGGTACCGCTGTCTGGGCCATGACAAACGTAACAGCGATCTGAAAGGATCGGTCGAATATCGCGATCAAAATCAACTTTCTGCTGCAACTGCTGCGCGAACGCAACACTGAGCATACAGTGAAGATAAAGTGCAACAATGAAACTTACTTTTCGCATCTACTTTTTGTTTCCGTGTCAGGAAAATTCATTGCCACGGTTTGACAATGACGCAACAAACATACTCAGGGTGGCAACATAGCACACCTTAAAAATCCAGCGATCGCCATCAGGTACAGTGGATTGCTGGCCACGACTCAAGCAAGCCATTACTCGAGTAAGCAGTCGTCCGGCAAAACATTGATGACTCGAACGTGCTTCCATTATGGTCACAGAAACTCACATGAGTTTAGAGGAAAGACGCAAAAACTTATACACTTCCCGCGTTACCGGCTGCCTTTCATGCTTCAGCCACACTACCCGTGAAAATAAATCTTTGGAATCTTTACGACACGCACGATCCCGTATGGGGATAAGTGCCAAGATTGGTTGGGATCCTACCCGGATGATCCGGTCACTGATCCAGCCCGATCAGAATCCGGCACGCGTCGAATTTTCCGTGGTGGCAGCTGGCGTAACGATTCAGACGACTGTACCCCGATCTTTCACATGCGTCTGCGGCCCAGTTCAACTTACTGCCTGTTCGGTTTCCGAGTGCATTTGGAGCATCAACAGTAAGCAAGGATCGCGACCAGATACTGTGGCTGACCTATCGCCTGAAGATCAGGCTAAAATTTCTTGCACAATCTTCCCGGGTTGACCATCGGTGAGCGTCTGATCGCGATTGCTGCGATTAAAAACAAGATCTTGGTGATCAAGACCAAACAGATGCATCAGCGTGGCATGATAATCGTAGTGGTTCACAACATTTTCAACCGCTTTGTGTCCCCACTCATCGGTCTTGCCATGAATGTGGCCAGCTTTGAAGCCTCCACCTGCCAACCACATACTGAATCCGTACGTGTTGTGATCGCGGCCTATTTTTGTTTTTCCGGCATCGTTTTGAACAACAGGCAGTCTTCCCATTTCGCCGCCCCAATGAACAACCGTCGAATCAAGTAGCCCTCGTTGCTTGAGATCCTTGACCAAAGCGGCAGAAGGGCGATCAACCTTCTGGCAAGCAGCCGGCAGTCGACTAAGGATACTGCCATGGCTGTCCCAAAGCTGGTTTGCGGTATACACCTGGACAAAACGGACTCCCCGCTCAATCAACCTTCGGGCAATCAGACAACGACTACCATAATCCGCAGTCGCTTTCTCATGCATGCCGTACATTTCCTGAGTCTTCTTACTTTCTTGACTCAAGTCCAATGCTTCCGTAGCCGAAGTTTGCATCCGCGCGGCCAGCTGATAACTGGCAATTCTAGCTTGCAGGTCAGTGCTGTTTGGATAATGCGACAGATGATTCGCATTGAGTTGTTCGAGGTATTCAAGTGCGTGCCGCTGAGCATTCCCCTTCAGATGGGTTGGAGGAGTCAGATCCAGAATACGAGGCTCACGCGGTCGCACAACAGTCCCCTGATAAATTGAAGGCAACCAGCCATTGGACCAATTCTCGACTCCCAGTACGGGCAACTGACCGGGATCAATCAAAGACATAAACGCAGGCAGGCTCTCCGACTCGCTGCCCAACCCGTAGGTCAGCCAGCTACCAAGTGAGGGTCGCCCTTCAACCGTGCGTCCTGACTGCAATGCACGGATCGACTGACCATGGTTATTGACACCGGTATGCATCGAACGAATCAAGCAGATATCGTCTGCAATTGAACTGGTATGCGGAACCAATTCTGACAGTTCCATCCCCGACTGTCCGTGAGGTTGAAATTTCCAAGGACTGTGAAAGACTTTCGAACTGGATTGGGCGGCATTGTCATACTTGATCTCACCGGGGAATTCCTGTCCGTCGTACTTTGCCATCTCTGGCTTTGGATCGAACATGTCATGATGACTGGGCCCCCCCTGCATCCATAACGAAATCATCGCCTTTGCTTTAGGCTCACTTGGAGGGGTCTTTGGTTTTGTGTCGTGGACACGTTTTTGCAAGTCGGGCTTCTTGACCTCTGCCATGCTGCGGTTCTGGCTTATCAGCCACGCCAGTGCAACACTGCTCACATTCATAGCACCAGAGGCAAGAAAATGGCGACGTGAACCCGCGGAGCATTGATTTAATTTTCTATTCATGGCTGTCTCAGTCAACGTAGAGAAACTCGTTCGAGCCCATCAGCATCTGGCACATTACTGCCAATGCCTCCAGCTGAGCACTCTTGGCAGCCGGCTTTCCGGACAAAGATTTATAAGCCGCCTGCTGCTCAAAAATGGCCCTTTGTTCAGCAAGAAA
This sequence comes from uncultured Rhodopirellula sp., assembly GCA_913061385.1. GTDB lineage: Bacteria > Planctomycetota > Planctomycetia > Pirellulales > Pirellulaceae > Rubripirellula. Next base: position 5,412 of record CAJXTM010000328.1, read on the forward strand.
CTGCACAGTTGCATTACGTTCCAGGACTTTTGGATGGCGGCAGTAAATCAACTGCCATGCTGTATCAATCCTGTCTCTTATACACATCTGACGCTGCCGACGACTCCTTACGTGTAG
>CAJXTM010000329.1 GCA_913061385.1 uncultured Rhodopirellula sp.
CCATTGGAGAGAGTGTGGCACGTGATGGGGGACGCGGTGGTTGTGGTATTCAGAATCGGCTCCACTCTCGGTGTGAATCAAAATCGCGTGTTATTCAATGATAGAAAATCAGGCAGCAGGTCAGCATTAAGTGTGGCGATTTCCGCTCACGACAGTCCACCAATGGTGACTACATCAACGGTTTCCACTCGTCCGACCAGTGTGTGGCTACTGCAATCGTCAACATGCACGTTCATGAACTGTCCAGCTTGGCGTCGATTGCCGTCAAAGACAACGATGCGGTCACAATGGGTGCGACCGGTCATTTGAACAACGGCACCCTCCAAGGATTTTAAACCTTTCTTGCTGGGCCCTTCCACCAGAACATTGACGGTTTGTCCGATCAGCTTTTGGTTATCCTCTTTTGCGACCGCATCCTGAACGGCAAGCAGTTCATTGTTGCGTCGGACCTTTACCTCTCTGGGAATATCGTCGGGCAGGCGGTCTGCCGCTTTTGTCCCAGGCCGAACACTGTATTGAAAGATGAAACTGTTTTTGAATCGGCATCGTTCAACAAGCTTTATGGTTTTCTGAAAGTCTTCTTCTGTTTCGCCACTGAAGCCCACGATGAAATCGCTGCTGATGGCTGCTTCGGGAAGAATTCGTTCGATCCTCTCAAACATCTCCATGTACTCAGCGATGGTGTATCCGCGTTTCATCCGTTTGAGAACGACGTCTGAACCGCTCTGCGCAGGAACGTGAAGGTATGGCGAAACTTTGGGTAGGTCGCGTATTGTGCAAAGCAAACGTTCGGTCATGTCCTTGGGATAGTTGGTCACAAATTTGATGCGTTCGAGCCCCTCGATGGGTTGCAGTTGCTCGAGCAAATTAGCCATGTCTGTGGTCGATCCGTCTTCGTTTTTAAACTTGTAGCTGTTGACGGTTTGTCCCAGAAGCGTAATCTCGCGACAGCCTTGCTCTGCAAGAATCTGAGCTTCTGAAACAATTTGTTGAGGCGACCTGCCCTGCTCTGGGCCCCGCGTGTTTGGGACAACGCAGTAAGTACAGAACTTGTCACAGCCAATCTGGATTCGCAGATAGGCTTGAAAGGGTGTGGGACGCATGGAGGGGTCACGAAGTGGATCAAAGGTTTCGTGACTGCGAGCGATGACTGCTTGAGAGCCTTCGTTGCGTTTTAGTGAGACGGCCATCTGACGGCCCTCGCCTGCGCGAACCTTTTCAATCAAGTCTGGTACGCGATGCAATTGGCCAGGGCCAATTACCATGTCAACGTACGGAGCCCTCTTGAAAACGATCTCCTGATCTTTCTGTGCCATGCACCCCATGACACCAATGAGCTTGTTGGGTTGTTGTTCTTTTGTTTGGCGAATCTTTCCAAGTGCGCTGTAAATCTTTTCCTCTGCGTGCTCGCGCACACTACACGTGTTGTAAAGAATGCAGTCGGCTTCCTTGGGAGTGTCGACCACGGTGTAGCCGTGTCGCTTCAAGTCGGCGATGACCATCTCGCTGTCCAAGACATTCATCTGGCATCCGACGGTCTTTATGTAAACGCGTTTGTTCATCTGTTCCATGTTCAAGCAATCTATGTTCTCGCTTGTCCAACTTTTCGCGGGACAAGCCTCAAGTGCGGCGGATCACGTCTCGTTAATCTGACGTATCTTCCTTTGAAGGCGGCGAATCGCCCACCATTGGGTTGTTTTGGTTGCCTGTCGTAGAGTTGTTCTTATCAACAAACTCACGCAGGCTGTCCGTGAGTTTTGTGCGACGTCGATTCATCAAGCTCAGCATCAGGAATACAGCGACCAACACACTGCTGAGCCAGAGCAACATGCTGGGGGAGAGAAACGATTGGCTTAAGTCTACAGACATGATGACAGAATACCCACTGACAGGGCTATTCGGGTAGTCTTGTTCGCCGCTGTAGGGCCGGAGATCAGGAAACTAGGGTGTTTAGAGGGCATTGGTGGTTTCTTGTCATACCCGACCGGAGCGGAGTGGACTCTGTTGCTCGCCAGTTATCGCCGATTTTACCTCCGAGTCGCTGCCCGTTCATGACTGGTTTCACGTCTGAGTCGACGTTCTCTTGTCGGTCTTGTTGCTCGATGCTTATCGGCTTTCAGGGGGCTTTCAAGACTGTGGCTGTGAGGTGGGATCCGAAAAGTCTTCATTCACATTCGAGGGAACAATGGCCGTCGGTGCTCTGGTCTCAGATTTTTGGTCGGAGATCATCGTGTCGACTCGCTGTTGATTAGGAACAACCACGCCACAGCTGACCACAAACTGAATCGCTTCGTCCACGGTCAGGTTCAAATCAATTGCTTCACTTTTCTTCACGGTGACGGTGAATCCGGTCATAGGCATCGGGCTGGTGGGCATAAGGACACTCAGCATCTGCTCGCCCGTCGCCTCCGCAATCTCTCGCATGCTGTCTCCAGTGACGAAGCCAAGCGACCAAATTCCTTCTCTCGGGTACTGAATGGCAACAACGCGATTAAATTCGATCTCTCGTTCGCTGAAAGCAAAGTCCGTCACTTGCTTGACGCTCCCGTAGACCTTGTTGACTACAGGAATACTCAAGATGGCGTGATCAAAGCCTTTGACGAACCAACGCCCCATTCCGAGAGTGAACAGGCGGCCGAGGAAATAAAGAACGATTGTGAAGACACAAACGAAAATCGGAACAACTTGCCACCGCGGCATGTACTTCAGTTGGACATAGCGATGCCAATAAGCATTCGCACTCACCGGTGGTGGTGAATAAGTCCCGAAGTAGTCGCTCTGGTCATCGACTAATTTCTTGACGTAGTCTGGCAAGTAGCGACGACCTGTTGGGCCGAGCACGTACTCCGTGCCGTTGTAGAGGAATCCATTATTTTTACCGTTGCTGTTGGCGATTGCACCCGTTGGCCGATTGCTGAATGTCTTGTCCGGAATGGTCCAGACGATGGCGTGTTGCACACCTGACTCAATTGGACGAAGCACATAGTTTTCGATCGTATTCCAAGCCCAAATCAAGACAACGATTGTTAGCAGTGGTGGCAGCACGATACCCAAGCCGCGCAGAACCGCACGCCGCGAGCCACCGCTCCGCGGTGGGGTGCTTTTCGCTTTTTTGCTATTCGATTCCATTGTGCTTTCGTTGTGCGGTGGGTCGCCGTCCTGATTCTGTCTTATTCCAGTAAGCTGATTACAGGTGGTCAGTCTTCATGATGTTTGACAATGCTAGGCATTGCAGGTTTGGATTCTATTAACCCGTGTGAATGTAGTTCGGGTGACAGGAATCTGAATGGAGCCGAGTTCAGGTTTGTTACATGGCCGGATTATCCTTGAAATTATCGGCCCTGTCAGGTCAACAAAGGACGGGAAATCGTCAAAAGAACCGTACGGCTCGGGCAACTACCGCTAAGCAGACACCCCCCGCACCAGATGCCAACAGCACACGAGACACTTCGTTTGCTGTTGCTCCGGTAGTCATTACGTCATCGACAACTAGAATACGTTTTCCAGCCACGCCCGTTGATCTACCCCAAGCATAGCTTTTTTTCAGCGAAAACGCACCGCTTACATTCCCAATCCGGGCTTGGTCGCCCAGCCAAGCTTGTTTGCAGATCCGCCTCGTGATTTTTAGCGGTTGGTGACACGCAACGCTAAGGGTTCTACCAACTTCCTCAGCGATAACCTGATTTCCATTCCCGCCTCGGCTGAATTGTCGGGTGAAATGCGATGGAACATAAGTAACGAGGTCAAATTTTGAAGAATTACCGAGAATTTCAATCACTCTCAAGCCCAAGCGACGACCTAATGTCGCGCTGAGGGCGGTCTGGTGCGCGTATTTGGCTGCCAGTACGACCTCTCGGGCACAGTCCTGATAGAGCCACAGCGATAAAATGGTCTCGAACTGAAAACTCTGGTTTCGACAATGGTTACATTTTTCGGGAGTTCTGTCCGTCGAACTGCCGGCTGCAGAGTGTGCAAGTGAGTTCGCTGGATTCAACTCGAACGCAGATGTTGGGTCGGCCGGGAAGGGGTGGGAATCGGCCTTCTCTTCCGGTTTCAACACCATGACATCACTTTGTGTGTCTGAATTCTCAGGCCTGATGGAAGTTTCAGGTTGGGGTACACCGCAACGCCGGCATGCCGTCCGCGTTAGCTTCTCGCTTGCTGAGAGAGCCGTTGCGCAACTGCTGCAAAATTCAGTTGAGACGTCTTTTGCTGCTGGTGGCGATTGGTTGCAAAGCGGACAAGATGGCGGCCAGATCAGATCACTCGCGGCGGCTATTCCTGCCTTGGCTTGCAGTCGCAGTGCGGCTACATCGACTTTTTGCACCATTGAAATCTCCTTAGTTCAAGATTTTTTGGCTTTTGCAACGAACCTCGGTTTGCGGGATGCGTCTAATCAGGCGGCTAAGATGTCGCGCGTTGCCGCGGTTTCGCTGGCCTTAGCGACCTCTCTGGTATAACCTTGAGGTCGGAGGAAGATGTCTGAATCTTTTGGTTCAGCATCGATTTCACTGTTTTTCTGTACTCCGCTCTCGCACCGTTGAGGTGCCCTTGGAGGTTCCTATGCGTTTCGAACAAGTCATTACCGCCGTAACACGTCCCGTGGTCGTCGCCACAGTCCGTGAGTTTAAGGTCGTTATGTCGTTCGTAAGCGACATGAGGCTCCATCTATGTCTGCAGCGGAGTTCTCTGGGAATGCCTGCATATGCTGGTGCGCTGTTCGTCTCGCCCGTGGGCGACGCAAACAGACATTACGCCAGATTCCCGGGCATTCAACGCGGCGGATTGTGTCCTCAGCCCATTTGGGCAGACGCGACCTGTGTGGTGGGAACCAGAAACGCCTGATTGGGCGGTCACCTGTTCCCAGACTCGTTGTTGGTGCCTGTGGGTCAGTCGATGAAACAGGATCACAGTCATGGTGTCATTCAGCGACATCCAGACTTGATCCTTTGATCGGCTGAGATCCTGGTGTTCCCAATTTCGACGGCCTCTCTATTTGCTGGCATCCAACATCGATGTCTTGAATAGCGGTTGTCATCAGTTTGTTAGTTCAACTCAGTCGGTTGTCAAAGACTCCGACAAGGCTGGCGGCAAACTCCAACAGACAGAAAAACCACGCATTTCGATGCGTGCATTAGCCATGTCAAACGCTTCTACGCAAGGAGCGAAAATTCCGGGCTCAAGCTTTAGTGTGGCAACGCTTTGAAGTCAGCCGGTATCGGAGGAATCGAAAGATGAAATTAGTAGAACAGAATTTACTCAAAACCCAGGCAAAAACTGTGTCCGAACTCGTGCTGGCCGCGCAGGCTGGTGACCGGGAGGCATTCGGTGAATTATTTGAACGATATCGACCGGCGATTGTTGCATTGGCAATGCGGCGGGTGCACAACGCTCACGAGGCGGAAGAGTTAACGCAGGATGTGTTTGTTCAAGCCATGCAAAAAATGGAACAACTTCGTGTACCGGAGGCGTTCGGTGGCTGTCTCTTATACACATCTGACGCTGCCGACGACTCCTTAC
>CAJXTM010000330.1 GCA_913061385.1 uncultured Rhodopirellula sp.
TGGGCTCGGAGATGTGTATAAGAGACAGGCGTGGCGAAGACACAACCTGCCGTGGAAACCGAACCAGCGAAATCAGCAGTCAAGCCTGTCGCCCAAGTCCCATCCACCGCGACCAACAAGCCAGAAACCACAAGCCCAGTCGTTGCAAAAGCTGCCAGCAGCAAAGCGACGAACGCTGATGCAGCTTCCGGAGGCACGATCCTTCGAAAACGGTACCGTCCACCTGTTGCAGTACAAACGGTACCCGGAACCGTGCAACGCCAAGATGCAGTTACTTCAGTCAACTCACCGAAGGTTCAGGCTGTGCCGGAAATCGCCCTCGGCGAAATCAAAACACCGCCGCCCGCCGTGGATTTGCAGCAGGCAATGCGTCTCGATACGGCCAGCGCACTCAGGGACAAAAGTTTAAATCTGGGTCCAGATATTAAACTGACGCCACTCCATATGAATCAGGCACAAGTACGTGCACTCACTCTCGGCGGATCAGTCCGCGGCGTTCGAGTGGGCGATAAGGGTATCTGCCAGGCATTCGCTTCTGGACCGAACCAACTCAAGTTGATTGGTACCGGAATCGGAATCACAAGACTTGTTGTCTGGGCACAGGAAGGCGGGGACAGCGATGAGATACTGATGCGTGCTTTTGAGATACATGTTAATGAAGTTGTCCCCAGTGAAGGTAACTCTATTGAGAGTACAACCGAACTATTGAATCAGTCAATCAATAAAGTTTTCCCACGTAGCCAAGCCAAAGTACAACTTTTGCGGGGTGAATTGTGGGTCACAGGATCCTGCGAGTCGCAGGACTCAGCTGAAAAAATTGTACGTATGGTACGCAAGTCATGCCTGATCCCAGTCAGAGATCAGCTAACCGTCAAGTAAGTAAGTAAGTCCGTCCCCATCTCCACGTGGGAAGCTGTTTTGGTTTACCACACCACGGCATCCAGCCGTACCGATTTAAGAGGTTTGATCATGAGGATTCGTCTGAATCTCCCTAGTAGCCTTGCTGCTTCCGATGAACACAGAAATGGTGTCTGGCAGATTGTCACCCGCTGTATCGCCGTGTTAATGGTGACCGCTGTAAGCAGTCACGCTATTGGGCAGAACGCACTCGTTGGCGTTGCACCGATCGAGGTAACGCCCGCAAAAGCAACGACGACCGGCAGCGGCGTCATCACACTGGGAACGGAAAATTACAAAGTGGTTGATGCGAATGATTTCGCTGTCACGACCGCGACCGGCTTGGGGGATCAGGGCAGCGTTGTTCAGGTGGGATGCCAGTCCTGCCAAACAACATCTTGCCGTGGCAACTGCCGTGGATCTGCCTATCCAATGGGCAATCTTTGTGCACCGTGTGAACCTTTCTTTTACGCGTCGATAGAAACGCTCTTCATGCAGCGTAAAAGTGGGGACTATTCCGCAAGCCCAGACTTCGAAATGGATGGTTATGAATTTGAATTGATCCCGCGACTGACCGTAGGCTGGGTAACTGACTGCATCAACGGTTGTGAACTGAGTTTCACTGGCGTAGCGGAATGGGAACAGTCGGGTGCCGCAAGCGATCCTGCAGGCGGAATAGGAACATTTTTGACCACAGTGTCGCCGTTTACTCCCGACGACATCACAGCATATGTTGACTCAATTGAACAAAGCCAGAGTCTTGAGGCTCAGTACTGGTCCGTAGAAGCCAACAAAACCATGGTGGGTTACGACGTAGCCCGATGCCTGTTTGGTGTTCGCTATATCGATTATCAAGAGCTTTACAGCTACAACGGAGAAAACCCCACGGAGGGTGGAATCACCCCAACAATTCTTGGTTCGATCACCAGTGAAACCGAAAACCACCTGCTCGGTGGCCAGGTGGGAATCGACTTGCTCTATCCAATCTGCCGACGAGGTTACACAGACTTCCGCGCGCGTGCAGGACTATTTGCTAACTTTGCAGATATGGATTTTGACTTGCGTAATAACCTTGACACCACTTTATTCGTGGACGACGACACCGTCACACTATCGGGACTAATCGAAGTTGCTGGTGGTTTACGGTTTCAGGTCACCAATTGCATCAGCATCAGGGCCGGGGGTGAATTGTGGTGGCTGAGCGGAGTCGCGACAGCAACGGATCAATTCCGCAACCAGATCGGCGGAACGAGTAAAGTACGAACCGGGAGCGACTTCTTCGTAGCCGGCGGTACTCTTGGAGCTGAATTCCGTTACTAGGTCTAGGCGAACTCGCCTAGCGAACGAACAGGGCCACCGATTGCTCATGGCGTTCGGTACATAACAACCAAAAGCCTACTCCGAATTATCCGCGAAAGGATGAGTCGGGGCAGGCTTTTGCAATTAACAGTCAGTTCAATTAATAGTCAGTGCAATTAATAGTCAGTGCAATTAATAGTCAGTGCAAGCAAATCGAGCACTGGTTCAAGTGCACGCAGCACGTAATGATGATCATGCCTCACTGAGAATCGTTTTCACGATCTTTGACAATACGCTTCTTTTTGAGCCAATTTTTCACAGAATTCCCAGCATTACCGACAATTGTTTGATCCTCTTGATTAACGATCCCATTCTCGGTTATCTGCGTTAGCGCACGATGGATTTCTCGACCACATTCGTGGCAATTGACAGGTGGCTCTGTGACCTCTGTTTCACACTGGGGACAAAAGTAGCGGATCGTTGGTCTCATAGCGGCTTCAAACAGGCCGCCAACATTGGACGCGACAAACCAATTCGAATTGTCTTTCCGCAACATGGACTCGGACGTGACCTTTCCGCAACGCACCAATTCCAGTAACTCACTAGGTCGCAGCGGCCCTAGGTCTTCCTGAATTTCGTCCTGTTGCACAAACCACTTGGTCACCTGATCACCCCTCCGTTGCCTGACAACGCTGAATTTGAATGCTCGCCGCTAAATTGCCTCAATGTGCAGACTACGACGACGTCTCTCTTTTCGTCGCACGTCATCAATCAATCCGGCCACGCTTTTCACATCGGCTATGCCTATCATATGCAAAAGTGGGTGCGACCGGTCACTGCTTGTGACCGTTATTCTACCAACTCCGAACATCCTCTGTACCGGTCCTTGGGTAAAGCTGACGTCATCAATGTCAATCACTTCGATTCGATCTGTATCTCGCGTCAAAATCCCGGTCTGGTGAATAAAACGCTGGCTCGTCAGTTCATAGTGCACCCCAAAGCGTCGCCAACCGTAAACCACGGCACCGACAACCCACACCAAAAAAATCACGCCAAGAGACGGTAGAAAAGTGAGAAAACCGAAAATCGGAACGAGATGCGGAAGAATCAGCGTAGCTACAGAAAGGATAGCAATCAAAAGCCAGGTTCCTACCATGGCTTTGGCACTATAGCCACCGTTCCAAAGTTCTTCTTCGGGTTCATAATCGTCAACCGTTTCCTGTGTATTCTGAATCTGCTCACGAAACTTGTCAGCAGCGTTCTGTGTGGGTGGTGGCGTTGTTTTCTGCCCATCGGGTGCGTCTTCCTGCGCTTCCTCGCGTTCACTTTCGTTATTCACCGCACGTTTCCTTTCATGGAGAGTTATTTTTTACGTTCAAAATCGCATTTGCAGGAACCACGAAATCCGTGGAACGGTTGCAGGTTTTGGACGCACCTCCGATACTATACAGACTCCGGAGTTGTCCGTCATTTCCCAGGTGCTGCATGCGTTGTCCTTACTGTCACGTCGATAATGACCGTGTTATGGACACCCGAGGAGCTGAAGGTGGCTACATGGTCCGCCGTAAACGGCTCTGCAATTCCTGCCAACGTAAATTTGCAACGGCCGAGAAAATAGAGAGTCTCAGTGTCCGCGTCGTCAAAACCGATGAAACACGCCAACCTCTAGATCGTGAAAAAATCCGCCGTGGAATCGAGCGTGCGTGCTCTAAACGGCCCATCAAAAGTGACATCATTGAACGTGTTGTCCAAGATATCGAAACTGATATCTACGCAAACTTCGATTCTGAGGTGACTTCTTCACAAGTGGGTGACATTGTCATGCGTCATCTGGCAAAGCTTGATGAAGTTGCCTACATACGTTTTGCCAGCGTCTATCGCGATTTTGATGATGCCCAAGACTTTGTGCGGGCAATCTCGACGATCATGGGTCCGAAATTAAACCCGCAACGTCAGTAAAACTAGGACAATTTTGTAGCTGTAATTTTTGGTTGTGGTCCCGACGATCCACACACCAAATTGGGATTGCCCTCGGAGGTCATTTCTTCTTAACAGGCAAGAAGCTTTGTCCCGATTCCATGGCGTCGCTTAAACGCTGTGGTGCGAGTTCCGGAGAATCCACCCATGCAGATCCCTCAGAAAACCGTTTTTCTCTTCACCCCCTCACCCAGCCTGCTTCTTTTAGTTGCCGCTCTTTTTCCGTTTGTTGTTTCACGCCCGGCTATTGCGCAAGGTAACACACAGCGTGGTGCTACGGTGGGTGGTATCGCCGGTGCCGTCGCTGGCGCTGCAATCGGCGACCATAATGGTGAGACAGGTGCCGGCGCGGCCATCGGAGGTATCATTGGTGCGTTTGCAGGTGGGCTTCTGGGGAACGCAGAGGACAAACAACAAGCCTTTCACAGCCAAAGGCAATCCCAACAAATCCAAAGACAACGACTCGAATACCAGAGGATGGCCGTTTCCTCAAATGATGTCGTGGCGATGAAGCGTAATGGCCTGAGCGAACAGGTCATTATCAACCAAATCCAACAACGCGGGGTTCAAACCCAACTACAAGTCGCTGACATCATTGCATTGCATCAGCAAGGTGTTACTGAAAACATCATCACAGCTATGCAGCATGCTCAACACCGCCCCAACCAACGGAGCAGGGCCTCAGTCCCAATTCAAGGAAACCAAAATCAACGAATTGGTTACATGCCAATCCTTGTACCGGTGAGCAAGTACCACGCAGTTCCCCACTATCCACCACCAAGATGTCGGTACTACCCGGAGCCGATCTATCATCACCATGGATACAGAGGCGGAATTCATATCCGTTTTTGACGTTTGGTAAAGCCTCTTTGACAACGGACAAGACCAGCTCCCAGCATTTCAATGCTGACAATGACATCAGAAAGAATGCTCACGGCGAGTTCTGCTCAGACACCTTGCTGTACTTTTCGATCTGCTCATGCAAGTGCCACTGCCCGGGATCATCCAGAAGGCAAGCTCTTTCAATCTGCAAGGCTTCTTGCGTCCTACCCGACAAGAACAAAACCTCAGCGAGCGTGTCCCGATACGTAGCACTCTCAGGCTCCGCTCTCACTGCAAGAGACGCTAAATTCAGGGCATCTTCCAAGCGTCGCTCATTCTTTGCAGCCACCCAAGCAACATTATTGCAAGTCATCGCGTCGAGTGAAAAACGCCGAGCGTAATGCACTCCTGAATCCATGATCTGGTCCAAGGTTGCATCGGCAAGCTGACTCATTCCTGCCTCACGCATTTGCTGTCTCTTATACACATCTGACGCTGCCGACGACTCCTTACGTGTAGA
>CAJXTM010000331.1 GCA_913061385.1 uncultured Rhodopirellula sp.
ACGAGATCAGCCTCGGTCTCGTGGGCTCGGAGATGTGTATAAGAGACAGCTTTCCATCAACGGCAACCTCACTTCGCAAAATGGCGGAACCGAGGGCCCTCTCAATTCATTCGTTGCCGGAGATGTGCTGATTATCGTTCTCTATGAAATCGACAGGCCCACGAGTTAACCGATAAAATCCAAGTTTTCGAAGATTAACATGAGATAAAATGACTTCATCGTGAACGAACGAGCGAACCCAAGTGACATGTTGTACGTCTAGACAGGTGCGGCCACATTTTCTCTTGCCAATCATTTGACTGGTAGGGATAATGTTGGCGTCGGTTCGCGATAACGCGTCGCGAAAGACTTTTTAGCATGAGGATCAGCTCTTTCTGGTTGGCGCCCGGGCTGTGAGTCATCGAACCGTTTTGAAAGGAGGTGAGCAAGTGGATTATTGCTGTACTAGCCAACGGGGTGGAAACCCGTAGTTAAAGTCGGCGGGCCGATACTTCGGTATGGCCACCCCACTCGCACATCGAATTGATTGCGAGCAAATAGCCCCGCCTGTCGAGATCACCTTGGTCTCGGCGGGCGGGTTTTTTATGGCAACTCTGCTATGATGCGGGTCTCGCAAAAGGCATGCCTGCACGCTTTTATTGCGTCCACTTGATCCGCAGTGCTTCGCACCCAGCATCTCCGCTGGATGGCTTAGACGCTTCCCGCCCGCCAGGAAACTCATTCATGCTGTTGCCCTTACACCGCTTGTTTTACTTTGCCCTCGCAATGGTGTTGCTCATGTCTTTCCCTACTGGCCCCATAACACAATCTCTGCCTGCCGCAGAGGCTGACGACGCGACACAGGTTGACGTTTGGATTGGGACCAGTTCACGAAAACCCAGTCAAGGTATCTACCACTGTTTCTTGGACGCAAGCAACGGAAAGCTTACTGAACCTGAACTTGTGGCCGAGATCAGCGGCCCCGGATTCCTCGCTCTCCACCCCGAACAGCATCACCTTTACGCCGTTGGTAAGTTGAAAGGCGTACCGTCAGTCGTCGCGTACCGAATTACTAAGGACGGCCAAAATTCAGGTTTGCAATTTGACAATGCCCTGCCGATTGGCGATGGCACCGCTGCTCACCTTGCAGTCGACCCGACCGGACAGATGCTGCTAACTGCGCAATACGGAGGTGGTTCGGTTGCCGCTTTCTCGCTTCGTCCAGACGGATCGCTGAAAGCAGCCACGAAGCTCATCAAACACGAGGGTGGCTCACGTGCGGTGCCAGGCCGGCAAGACTCGCCGCATGCACACTGGGTCGGATTCGCTCCTGACAACCGTTTCGCATTTGTCCCCGACTTGGGACTCGACAAAGTGATGATCTACAGAATTGATCCAGAAAACGCAAAGATGGTCTTTCATGGCCACGGCGAAGTCCCTGCTGGCGGAGGTCCACGACACATGAAGTTCCATCCCAATGGAAAGAGTATTTATGTGTTGAATGAACTCGCGCTGACCGTCACTGTTTTTGATTATGATGCCGACAAGGGCAAGATGATCGCAAAACAAACCATTCCCACCATCGAGCCGGAATTACTAAAAAAAGAACTTTTCAAGAGCGCGTCCGAGATACGTGTTCACCCCAACGGAAAGTTTGTTTACTCGGCAAATCGTGGCCATGACACAATTACTGCTTTCAAGGTCAATGAGAACGATGGCCTGCTATCAGTGATCGAAGTTGAACCTGTTCGGGGTGCCACACCGCGCAACTTCAATCTTGATCCATCAGGTCGTTGGTTGCTCGCAGCCGGACAGGATTCACACACATTGGCTTCGTTCGCAGTGGATCAGGAAACGGGCGAACTCACCTACAATCGAAGTAACGTCACAGCACCGTCAGCCATCTGTGTGCTGTTTCAACACGAATGAGCACCTGCCATTGACACCGAATGCAATACGAACAAACGCGCCAGGCTGTCAGTGAATTGAGTCAGCTGATACGCACTCGGATCGAAAGTAATTCTGCTGCCGGCAGCCTCTCAGCCTGAGCTGCTCACGAACATCAATCGCAGCGATCAAATTCGCAGCAATCAAATTCGCAGCAATCAAATTCGCAGCAATCAAATTCGCAGCAATGGGGAGGCCGCTACGAATCAGTGGACCTGACAGACGGTGAACCTGATGCACAATCCGCATGCTCTCGCGTCAAAGATGGTCACTTTGCGACCACGATTCTGTTTTCCACATTGCGAACACCGGGTTCCAGCTGAACCAACAACTGGCTCATCCGTCGCTCTCGTTCGCTGGCAACGGCCCCAGTGAGGATAGCAGTGCGGCCTTCCATTCTGACGCGAATACCTCGAAGTGACGGTTTGCTTGCTAATTGAATGAAGCGTTCCGTTGCCGACTGCTGCACCATCAGTGCAGATCGCGGAGCTACGTCGATCGCTGAACGCAAACGCGTTCGGATCACAGGTTTTGACGCCTGCCCACCTCCATTGTTGAATCCACCAAACAGACTCCCCAAACCGCCAAACCCACCACCAAACGATCCTAGACCTCCGGCGGCGGCTCCTCTCGCTGATGCATCAGTACCACCGGTGGCGGCACTGACGTCGCTAAACCCAGCACCGGTCGAGGCGGTAGCCCCAATGCCACCAGAGCGGTCCACATTCGAAAACTCTTCGTCAGATATGCTGCTATCGAACGGATCTGCGTTACCTCCCCCCCCAGCATCCTGAGCGTGAAGGGTGGGTGCTAGAGCCAAACAAAACAGAAATACCGCATGGATATGAAGTCGTGTCATCAACCGGCCTCTTGGCGATACAAAGCGTTACGAACAGGGGAATTAGTCTCGATATCTCTCTTAACGGCAAGTCTAACGTTTATTCCTGTGCGTAGCTTTGCAAAATTCTTGCGGAACAGCCAAGACACGGACGGTTATGTCGAATAAAACGGAGATCTAGAGATTTGCCTTTCAATCCAAGCCACCGAGCGATTTATGCGTCAGCCGTTTTCGAATTTGATTTTTCTCTTGGCCCCTCTCACAATTTGCGTGAGCCTTGGGCTTCATCAGGATTCAATGGGTGCCGAGGAGGAATCATCACCGGGCGCGCCACGTCTGCTGCCAAAAGACACTTTGGCGTATGTCCGAATCGACAATGTCGATGAAATGCGAGTGGACATGTCTGCCTCAGCAATGGGGCGGATGATGAACGACCCTCAACTCAAGCCATTTGTAAGCGAGGTCTACACCACGCTAAGTGATCTGTTCGAGCAATTCGGAGCACAGATCGGCTTGTCGCTGGAGGAGTTGCTGTCTATCCCGACTGGACAGGTCGCAGCGGCAGCAATGCCAGCCAATCTGTCGGACCGTGACCAAGAGTTGGCAGAAGAAGACGCAGACAGTGATTCAACGGACGCAATTCGGCGCAGAATTGAGCGAAAACGTGAGCAACAGAACGCGATCGCCGGAATTTTCATTCTTGAGGCGGGTAAGAATCTCGACAACATGATGTCGTTGGTTGATCGCCTCGAAGAACAAATGATTCAGGGTGGCTATGTTCGCCGCACGAGCAAGGTGAAAGGAACGACCATTGTTAAATTACTACCGCCGCGTCAGGGACGTCCAGAAATTGAGTATTTCACAAAAGATGACACCCTGGTTTTTGGCATTGGTCACGACACTGCGGCAAAATCACTAGAGCAGTGGACCGGCACCAGCAAGGAAGACTCGCTCGCAGATCGTGCAGACTTCACTTCTCTCATGTCACGATGCATCGGAGCAGAAGAAACCCGCCCCCAATTGACCTTCTTCTTTGACCCGTATCGCTTTGTTGAGCGTTTGGTTAATCGCGGCGGTGCCGCTGCCCTTGTTTGGCCGTTGGTGGAAAATCTTGGTGTCAGCAAAATCCGCGGTATTGGCGGAAGCAGTTTCCAAGGTGGGGAAGTATTCGAGGATATTATGCACATGCACATCCTGCTCGACCCGCCTCGCGATGGGATGTTCGGCGTTTTAAGACCTGAGACAGGTGACACGACTCCACCCAACTGGGTACCTGACGATGTTTCAGGTTACCTGACCTTGAATTGGGATTTCGAACAAACGTATGAAAACCTCGACAAGTTGATCGCGACATTCCAGGGTGCCGATCCGATGAAACGCTTTGTTGAGGAACCAGCAAAACAGACATTGGGAATATCCATTAAGGAAGACGTGCTGGACAATTTGACTGGTCGGTTCGTCACCTCGAGCTGGATGGAACCACCCACACGCTTGAATAGTCAAACACGACTGTTTGGCCTTGAATTAAAAGACGGCCTGAACGCCAAAGGAGTGATCGCCAAACTTCGCGATAAACGTCCCAATGATATCGAGGTTGAGACCATCGGCGGCGTGGTTGTCTACGGTCCCAAAAACCAACGTCAGCGAAATTTGCCAGAGAACTTCCGCCAGTCGAAACCTGGCGTAATCATTCTCGGAAAGTGGATCATTTTCAGTGACAGTCGCAAGCTGCTGACACGTGTAACACAGGCCAATGCTGACTCGATACCTCGTCTGGTAAATGTACCTGAGTACGATCTGGTGAGTAGTGAACTGGGTGGCAAACTGGATGGCGAAACACCATTTTTGGTTTCATTCATGAGAGGGGCCGACTCCATTCGACAAATTTACGATTTGGCAAAATCGCCGGAGACTCTCAGGTTCGTGCGTTCCTCCTCCGAGAACAATCCTTTCCTCTCTAGAATGTTGGGGTTGCTTGATAAAAATGAATTGCCGGACTTTAAAGAGTTCGAAAAGTACTTCGCACCTACGGGCAGCTTCGCCTACGATGAAACGGGCGGAATGCACTTCGGTTGGTTTACCCTCCGCGCAGAGGACTGATTCCGCCTGGCATCGATACTGGGAGTCGCATCCATAGCTTCCCTGATCCACCCAACCACGCCGGTCACAGCCACTGGCGTGGTTTCCCGTGGATGGCACACGCCGAGATTTAGCTTCGTGACACACCACCGCGTCCGAATCACCGTGCAACCCTGACGGGACTCGCATTTGCGACTTAGTGGGTCATGTATAAATTTCAATCCGAAGCGACGCGGCAAAGGGTGACCAGAATTGCCGTCCACCTTCCTCCAATTTCAATAGGCTTAACGAATCGTGTCCCGACAATCCAAGCAGTGTGTCTTCACAGCAACGGCTGCCATCGTATTCGCACTTCTGCTGGCAATTGGAATCACCTCCGCTGAGGAACGTAAAAGTAGAGTTGGCACCCTGGGTCCGTACATGTACGAACCCAAACCAGCCGATGAGGCATTTGCCAAATTCAATCCTCGACTCGCCCCTCCCCCAGGACCGCTGCTGTTTAAACAGGGTGATCGCCTCGCCATCATCGGAGATTCAATCACCGAGCAAAAGATTTACTCCCGGATCATTGAAACCTATCTGACAGCGTGCGTTCCACAGTTAAACATCAGCACGCGGCAATACCTGTCTCTTATACACATCTCCGAGCCCACGAGACCGAGGCTGATC
>CAJXTM010000332.1 GCA_913061385.1 uncultured Rhodopirellula sp.
GAGATCAGCCTCGGTCTCGTGGGCTCGGAGATGTGTATAAGAGACAGGACCAACTGCTGCCACCACTAGTGGGCATGAAACCAAACTCGAACCGCTTTGACGATGGACCTCGGTTTCTGATGGCATAACCACCTGCTGCCAAAACTACCAATGCAATAATGATGATGCGTGGCCGCAGCGACCACGACCGCTCCACCGTTTCGGGCATCGCCAGATCCAGTCGTTCCCAACGGTTGGCAACCAGATGCCAGACACAGATCAACATCCACAATAGCGGTAACGCCACGGCATTTTGATCATCGGAAATGGCAGCACAAAAGAGCACAAGAAATCCACTGTTGACCAGAGACAATGACCAGGTGCGACGGGTTGAATTTGCCACTGCCATCCCAAGGGATACTGCACCGAATGTTGTCAGAGCCGAAATTTCGAATGGAATGGGAGCACCGTAAGCACGCGCGACGAATGCGAACACAATCGGTGTGACACACAGACAGCCAACCGTCATGTTGGTTGCAACCCCCGAATGACGAAATTCTCTAAGCCAAGTCTGCAGAATGACGGCAAAAGCAAACAACGCGCAAACACTGCCCATCTCGGATAGAAACCAGGGACGGGGTTCGGCATAAACCCGGAACGGCACAACTGCACAAATACCCAATACGGCTAGCACAATCGTTTCGATTCTTCTACGCGACCAGGTTTGCATCACGTACCTCAGGCCATAGCAAAAGAAGTTGGGACGCCAGTTCCTGATCCGCAGCAATCACCCGATGCATGTGGTCTTGCGACAAGCGTCGATTTGCATCCGGATCTGCGGCACAGACCACAATGTCACCGTTCTGATTCGATGAAATTGTGACCGATAACCGATTCTGTAAAGGGGCCTGTGGATGCTGCTCGCCCAGTCCTTCGGCGGGGACTCGTGCCAGCGCGTCCATCATCTGGACGAATCCATTACGGCCACGCATGACATGGATGACCTGTTTGCCAATGCGAACAGTTAGCGAAACTGTTGGATGATGAAGATTTGCCAGAATACTTGCCGCGACTCGAATACGGTTCGCGAGTGGTTCACGATGCTCAAAAGCTCCGACATCCACGATCACTTCCACGTTGCATGACTGTGGCGCGCTTCGCTCGGTGACCACCAGATCCCCGTAGCGCGCCGTCGCAATCCAATTGACTTCACGAAGGCTGTCCCCATTTCGATAATCACGGATACCTATAAAGTTGCCGGTCCGACCACTTCGTTCGCCTTCACCCAGCTCTGCAGTATTGCGACCCTTCAGCAGCGCCTGCCCACTTATGGGATACACTTTCGGCCACACCGTGATCGGGGTTATATCTTCAAGTTTGCGTTTTGCGGTCCAAATGCCAAAAGGAAACGAACACGTCAGCATCGCATCCCCGTCGGGATAACAACCCCTGAAATCCGGTTGAATCGAGAAACGGTAAGTCGACGTCGTCAATGCACGGATAAATGCCAACGCGACGGTTGGAAGTTTTTCTGTGTCCACATATTTGCATGAGCGATCCAGAAAACCTTCAACGGATAACCCCCATAACGGCATGGGTAACAAATTCCGTACCGAGAACTGTAATTCACACGGATCATCTTCATGGACTTGGGGCTTCTTGGGACGCAGCGAGCAGGTTACTGCCCGTACGGCGACCGCTGGCCAAATCATGCCGACTGCGATGACCGATGCGAGCGCGGCTGCCAAGGTCCATCCAATTGGCGCAAAATAGAGTCCGATGATCACACTGGCGAACGTTGCAAGCACAAACCAGCCGACCGGCTCTTTCAACCAATAAACAAAACGATTTGCCGATGGGCAAAAATCTGTGGTCAGCACACGGGCCGCCCAGCTTTTGCCCTTACGCAAGTCATGGAGCGAATCCATGGAATTGCACCTCAGGTACAGAAAATTACGAAGGGTAAATACACTGCGGGTACTTACACTCGTGGTGGACCCCGTACCGAGATACTGTCGTCAAAAAGAACGCGTTGGCATGAGCGTACCGGGCTATAGGAAATGATCTCCGCCGTGTCACCAAAATCGGTAATCACCAACCCGGAGGTCACGGCCCCGTTTCGCAATGAGAAAAAGCTTTGGCAAATACTGCAGCGGTCAGAATCATGCTCATGCGAGCAATCGTCGTTCACTGGCAAAGAATTTGAATCTTCTGATGTGTGGGAAGTCGTGCCGTCATGCTGGTACGCTCGATGTTCACCGTGCGAGTGATTGCAACAAGTGGCCTGCTGATTTTGGGAATCTGCTAATTCGGTGCTGCTCGACGCACAACACTCTGCAGTTTTGTCAACGCAACCCACATGCATCCAACCTGCAACATTGCTGAACAGCAATGAGCCGATACAAAGGAAAGCAGCGAATTGACGAAATGCGTACAAGCAGTGACTCTCAGTAAAACAGTGGCGGGCGAAGAACACCGAATCAAAACGGTCGTGTCTAAAGTCGGTCAACATCGCCGCGTATTTATATCCAAACAACTACCCCTAAGGTTCCATGAATGAGTACGGTTCGTCAATGCAAAGGTTCATGTTCCGCGGGAAAACGTGTGATGTTCAAGTTGTTTGTCGGCAAAAAGACCGTGTTTCCCTGTTTCACCCGAATAAGTTTGCAGCAAGATTGGTCGAAATAACGCCATGATTTAGCCACGTGAGCCAGCCCAGAACTCATCCCAACCAATCTTAGTGACTCACACGCGTTGGTGTGAAAATGCGTCACTTTGGGGTTCTGCGGGTAATCGAGTTCGCACGCGGGTGCGAACAAAACAATAGGCGAGTGGTGCGAAGTGTTTGCTGCGGTGTCGTTCGGATGAGGCGCACAAAATTCTCCGAGAGCATCAGCAGGAGTGGCTTTGAGTGAACAATCGACAACGCTACTTATTGAATTCCGGCTCGCGTTGAAGCTCACTGTAACTGGCTTTGCGAAGAGAACGAGTTTGAACCCATCACAATAAGGGTTGTTGAATGTTAAACGGGTCGTAATCTCAACACAGGCAACCGCTCGGTCTCTAACAAAAACTGCAGTCAGGTCTCTTGGTAAAGCTGCATTCAGGGAACACGAGGCACAACGGACGCTATTTTCTTAATAGGTTAGCGCGGATTTTACCGCCCACCATGTGGTGTTTTGTTTTGTCTCGAGTGTGGTTTCTCTGACACCAAACAAGGGGTGAATACTTTAGCAAAAAGGTCAGCCGCAATAATACCAACGCTCATGCTTTTGTTTGAACATAAAGCTTTTTTGATTTCTTCCGTAAGCGAAAGCATCGGTATCGCAATCATCTAGCTGAAGCGGTTCGCAGCGGTTCATGTAGGATGCAAGACACGTTGTGGTCAAGTTATCCCACCTGCCTAAGCTTGAATGCAACGACCGGCTGGGGAGAGGCGATACGTTTGGAGAGAGAACGGGGATTCATAATTTGCTCCTAGCCTGTTGTTGCTGTGAGTGTTAGCAGTCGTGCCCCCGCAGAGTGCGAAAAGCATAGCTACAGATGGCAGTCTACTCCTAATGATGGCTAACTTGTGTGATGGCTTTCGGCGTTGATGTACTTGGTGGATTGCTGCTTTTGTCTCGATTTGCGGGTCCGATACTCGGGCGTTGGTTCGTAACATCAACCATGGCGATTGCCGTTGTTTACTTTGTGGTGCTTGTTCTGGATCTGACGGTTTTGTAGATGTGAACCGACTCGTCCGGTGTGGGACCTCATTTCTATGATCCAGTGTTTGACTGGCTTCCAATCGGTTTGTTTCTTTGGTCGACACAACGACATCTGTTCGAACCTTACGGAAGCGAGGCTAATTCCAGCCGCATATGCCTATCTCACTCCCGTAACATGAACGAAGCAGAACGCCACCGCTTAGGGCCGAGCCCTGGGCTCTCTGGAGGGTTCGCTTTCTTTCGTTTTTCGATGGAATATGCATCTCGGTGCTCGATGGTCCAGCCCGGCGCGACTAAGATTAACGTTTGGCAATCATCTTTTGAATTCGCAACTTCAGTGAGTCCTGTTATGCAACTTTCGGTTCGCTTCCGCTCCCTTTTGATGGTGATTCTGCTGTCAGTCCCCGCGTTCGCACAGGGCAAGCAAGACGAGCCAACGAAAAAAGTCGATGGAAAGGCCGGTACGGCAGAGAAAACGGATCCCGCCTCGGAGCCCAAGGCGAAGAAAGCAGACAGGAATAAGACAAAGCCTCGCACCCCGGCTACAAAGGAAGAGGCCGCGCAAACGAAGATCGGTGTTCGGCAGATCAAAATCGGTGGCGACTATGTCGACTTGGTCCAGCCCTCAGGACTTGATCCCCTTTCGTTGCTGGGCGGCAGCGCTGGAGCGACGCGTTCTTTTTTTAAGCTGACCCGCTTTCTGGACAGCTTTTCTGAAGACGATGACTTCGACCACTTGGTGGTGGATTTGTCCTCGGGTTTCTCGATGAACTCGGCTCAACTGGATGAGCTTTCACGTCACATCAAGAACGTGACGGACGCCGGAAAAAAAACACACGCATGGCTGGAATCGGCAAGCCGCGAGGCTCTCGAAATAGCATCGATGTGCGATACTGTTTATATGGCGGACTTTGGGGAGGTTGATTTCCCCTCGGTTTCGATGCAATCAATGTATTACCGTGACGCTATGGATTTGGTCGGGATCAAGGCGTCGGTGGTACGCGCCGGGGACTTCAAGGGCGCGGTAGAGCCTTATTTGAACACGCGGATGAGCGATCACTTGCGTCGACACTATCTGGACATGCTAACGACCATCAACGACGCGGCGGTGGATCGCATCGCAAAAGGTCGTGGGCTCAAGACGGCCGACGTCCGAGAAATGCAATCTAAACGGATGTGGCTTGCAAAGGAAGTTTTGGCAAAAGGGCTTGTCGATAAGCTTGCACCCTACGGAGCGATGCAGAAAGCGATCGGTGAAGACATCGGTGAGAACCTAAACTGGGTCACGCCAAACAAAGCAGCAAAAAAAGAAGTGTCGTTTTTTCAACTGATGGGTGAAATGATGGCCGGTAACAACTCCAATGGTTCGGTCCAAGACAACACGATCGTCGTGCTGCACCTGAGCGGTGCGATCGTGGATGAGGGAGGCGCCGGTTCGATCGTGGCGGGACCAACCGTGGAACGGATTCAAAAGCTTACGGACGAGGACCGTGTGAAAGGCGTAGTCGTTCGAATTAACTCGCCGGGCGGAAGCGCAACGGCCAGCGAGGCGATCCGCCAAGCATTAAAGAAGCTTGCCGAAAAGAAACCGACCGTAATTTCCATGGGTGACGTTGCTGCGTCGGGTGGATATTGGATCAGTTGCATCGGAACGCCGATCTACGCCGAACGGGGAACGGTCACCGGATCGATTGGCGTCTTCGCGATGAAGCTAAGCGGCGGGGCTCTGATGCGACGCATTGGTTTGCATACCGAAAACACTGTCTCTTATACACATCTCCGAGCCCACGAGACCGAGGCTGATCTCGT
>CAJXTM010000333.1 GCA_913061385.1 uncultured Rhodopirellula sp.
GAGATCAGCCTCGGTCTCGTGGGCTCGGAGATGTGTATAAGAGACAGGGATATAATCGGGGCTCTGCGTTATTTGATTTAACTGAGGGTGAACCGGTGCTTGTGTGGAAACACAAAGACTTTCAATCTCAACTGGCGAGCAGCGTAATGTTTGATGGGTTCTTGTACGGTGCGAACGGGGCGGTTTCAGAGGGGGCGAGCTTGGCCTGCCTGCGGCTCGATGATGGCAAGGTGTTGTGGAATGCCGTAAATGAGCGGATTGGCGGTTTGACTGCTGCCGGAGATCACTTGATTACAATCTCTGATGACGGCTTATTGAAGGTTATCCTGCCCGGTCCTCTGGGGCCAAAGACCGTTAGCGAATTTAGAGTATTCGATGAACAGTGTTGGACTGTTCCGGTCCTCTGTAACGGACGGATCTATTGCCGCGGTGCCAGCGGTTCCTTGGTTTGTGTTGATGTTCGACAGCGAAAGTGATGGATCTCGGGGCTGGCTCGCTGTCAATTGCTCCCCAAACAGCCGGTTTGGTTTAGAATACCCCAACGACACGCAATTCAGGAACCAAACATGACCATCAAGCGACGGCAATTCATTCAATCAGCGGCATTGGCCGGAGCGCTCGCCGGAGCCCCGGCGATCCATGCGAAAAGAAACAAGGCCAAACGGTACCGAACGGCGCTGATTGGATCTGGTTGGTGGGGCATGAATATCCTCAAGGAGGCGATGGCAGCCGAGAATATCAAGGTTGTGGCGCTTTGCGATGTTGATAGCGATAAGCTGGAATTGGCCGCAGAGGAAGTTGAGGACCTGACTGGTGATGCTCCAAACACCTACGGTGATTTTCGCGAACTCTTGGAAAAAGAAGAAGTTGAAATTGCGATCGTTGCAACACCGGATCATTGGCATGCGTTAAATACGATTGCCGCTATTGAAGCAGGAGCGCATATTTTCGTGGAGAAGCCGACGGGGCACACCATTGCCGAGAGTCGGGCAATGTTGGAAGCGGCAAGAGCAAATGATCGCGTCGTTCAGGTTGGAATGCACAGGCGTATTGGGCCGCATTATGTCTCGGGAATGAAGTTCCTGAAGGACGGCGGTGCAGGCGATATTGGAATGGTGAAAGCGTTTGTTCATAATCGTGGTGGTTCGGAATTGCCCACTCCCAACAGCCCACCGCCAGAGCAACTGGACTGGAAGATGTATTGCGGGCCTGCGCCGATGCGTCCTTTCAACCGTAGGATTCATCCTGGTGGATTTAGGCATTTTCTTGACTTTGCCAATGGTACTCTCGGAGACTGGGGCGTTCATTGGTTGGATCAGATCCTTTGGTGGACCGATGAAAAGTATCCAAAGCAAATTCACTCGGTTGGAGGGCGTCCCGTGAAGGGGCCTGTGGTCCTAAACGATAAGCATCAAACGACCGATGCACCCGATCACCAGGTTGCAACGTTCCAATTTGAATCGTTCACTGCATATTGGGAACACAGGCGGTTCGCCGGCACGGGGCCAGAGAAGTCATCGGTGGGTTGTCACTTTTACGGGACCAAGGGAACCTTCCATATGGGGTGGAGAGACGGCTGGACGTTCTACCCGGCTGACTCGAAAAAGACACCTATTCACCAAGATGCGGTGCACAAAGAGCCAGATGGACATAGTATCGATCTGCTCTGGACAGATTTCATTGACGCAATCGAAACGGGACGGCGTCCGACGTGTGATGTTCAGATCGGGCATGATGCGACCAACATGAGCTTGTTGGGTATGTTGTCCTTGAAATTGGGCAGAAGTGTGAAGTGGGACGGGGAAAATGAAAGAATCGTGGCGGATGATGAGGCTAACGCACTGCTGAGTCGTCCCTATCACAACGGTTGGCAGTATCCTGGTACCACGTGATTTGAATGCAGCCTCCGTAGCGGTTCTCGAACGCCAAACGTTCGAGTGCAAGCCATGACTGCGATTGGTTGAAAACAGGTGGGCACGCGATGACTCGAAAAAGAACAAAGAGTGTTACAGAGCGTGCCAATGCTAAGGCTTCATAATGCTGAGTTTCGCCGACTTCAAGTTTCGCCGACTTCAAGTTTCGCCGACTTCAAGTTTCGCCGACTTCAAGGTTTGACGACCTAAATTTATGCTCTACAGAGAGCAACCGCTTGCGGGTTGCTCGGCGAGCCCGTGCTCGGCTTGTGGCAACCTTGGGACTCGACTCACTTTTCCGCACCTATGCTGGACGTATGTACCAACGTTTCAGGCTGTGACTCAGATTCAGGTTGAGTTTCAGGAGAGTCTGAACGGTCTGGTTCGGCAATGATCGTGGAGGCGTCTCGTTCGGCCAATTCGTGGTTTAGGATTTCCAAGAGTGTTTGCATGAACACAACCACCATCGGGCCGACAAGAATACCAATCGGGCCAAACACTTTGACGCCACCTAGAACGCTCAGTAAGGCGAACAGCGGGTGCATGGTTGACCGACCGTGTAGGACATACATCTTGATAACGTTGTCGATGGAAGAGACGACCGCCGCACCATAAATCAGCAAGAACAGTGCTGCGTACCAACGCTCCTCAACCGCTCCTAAGTAAAGGACGCAAGGGATCCAAACCGATGCGGCCCCCAGAAACGGTACAAGCGCCATCAGGCTGGTGACAAGAAAAAGAAAAATGACTGAATCAAAGCCCAAGGCCCAGAACGCAATCGCTGCCAGGACTCCCTGTGCGAGTGCACTGCAGACGCTTGCTAGAACGACTGCGCGACTAGTCCGGTCAAATTCAAGTAAGAGGCGGGCTTCGTAATTATCATCCAGTGGGCTCAGTCGCATCAAGGTGCGTATCATCCCCGCTCCGTCAAGAAGAAAAAAGTAGATCGCAATGACGAGAACAAGTAGCCCGATGGTGGACTGTAAAAGAAAACCACCTGTCGCGCTGGTCATCGATACAAACCTGGGTTGCAGTACTTCACGCCCGCGGTTCAAAAGGTCCTTGAAGGATTCCGTGCTTGGGTTGGCTAGCAGACGTACTTGGCTCTGAAAGGTTCCCCCAAGCAGAATCCGCATCCATGATCGTATTGCTGCGGAAGCGATAACGCTTTGACGATGAAACTTTTCCTCTGCGCTCAATTTTCCAATCAATTCATCTGGCGTCGTGTCGGCTGATTCTTGGGCTTGTGTTTGGACTGCCTCGCGAAACTCAAGCAACCTCTCTTCTGCAATTCTGGCTGCTTCGTCTGCTGTTGCTGGGCCATCGACTTTCGTCTGTAGGTACCGCACCAGAGTGAGTGCTTCCGTGATGTTCTCGACGACCATCTTTTGTGCAAGCTTTGGGTCACTTCCGATGATGGGCGTACCATCTCTCGCAGGGCGTTCGGGTTCATCGAGGCTGTCTGACAGCAAATCCAGACGCCGGAATTGTTCAGCGTAGGGAAGGGAGATGCCAACTTGTTCGCGACCTCGGTCCAAGGCTGCTGAGAGATCATTGAAGTTAACGTGGCTCACCATCGCAGTGAATTGACTGGCGGCAACGGACAGCAAAAGGAATATCGGGAACAAAACAACCGTCATGATTAAAAAGGTGGTGGCCATGGCTGCCAATTGTCGCCGCTGCTTGCTCCGGTTCAGAATCCGCAGATAGACAGGTCTGAATAAGACCACCAATAATGCGGCGAGGAACAAGGGCACGAAGAAGCCGGCCATCACTTTGTAGAACAAGGCTCCAACGGCCAAAATGCCCAGAATGAGCATTACAACTGAAAGGATGCGTGAAAGCGATGGTAAAGGTGGCATCACCGATGGTGATTGACCGTGTGGACTCGGGTGCGTCTTAGGCGTATCCGTGCCCGATGAGTCTGGTTCTGGCAAAACGCTACTACTTTCAGCAGTTGACTTTTTGGCCGGAGTATGGGGTCCCACAGCGGCGGGCGTCGTTTTTCGTTGTTTTTTACGTTTGGGCATCTGGTATGAACTCAGTAAAAACTGGTTGATAGATGACGGATGTACGTGATCAGCTTACAGTGTTGCAGAAGTGGGCTTTGTTGCCAGACTGTATCTGGCTTTCTTTGTACGCTTAGGGTTCTTATCAGAAGACGCTTTATGAGCGATTTTCACGTGAGGGTTTGAGAAAAAATGAAGGTGTGGAAAAAACGGTGAGTTCAAGTGAAGAACGAAACGAAGAGTCTGGTGACAGGGCTAGGTGGAAGCCTCGTCTGATACGCGTTTCGAAATGGCTAATCGCCTTGCTGGTCGTGATCGGATTGATCTTTGCTGGTCGTTCAGCAGTGGATCAGTGGAAAGCAGAAGAGGGCAAGGTCAAGGCACAGATAGCGGAAATTGAAACGCAACTGAAGACAGCGACTGATAGCACGAGTGCTGATCTGCAAGCTCAGCGGAATGCGTTGGCTTCATCATTGCCAAGTTGGGGGTCGATCCGTTGGGGTTACTGTTTTGCGGCTGGGCTTCTGTATGCAATTGGATTGCTGCCCTCTGGATTCTTGTTGCGAAGAGCTTTGGTGTCGCTCGGCCAGGCTCCCCGTGTGGGGACGGTGATCGCCGCGCAGTTAATGGGGCACGTCGGTAAGTACGTTCCGGGAAAGGCGATGGTGATTGTGATTCGTGCTGGGGTTCTGTCGCGTGATGGAGTGAAGCCTGTTCAGGCGACCATGAGTGTTTTTCTTGAAACCTTTCTGATGATGGCCGTCGGTGGAACCGTAGCCGGGGTTGTCGTGCTCTGGCTTCCTGTACCCACTTGGATTTCATTGATGGCGGGGGCGATCGCGGTCGCGGCGAGTTTGCCCACGTTCCCAGTTGTTCTAAGATTCGTTGCCAAGAAGCTGATAAAGGATTTTGCAGATGTCTCAGATCATCGCATTGGCTGGGGATTGTTCTTTGCGGGGTGGGCGTGGTCGTCTTTGTCTTGGTTGTTGATCGGTGCGTCCTTCACTTTGCTCGTTGCTGCGATCCCTGGGTTCTATCAGCCCGGTGCCGACGCCCCGCTTGGATTCGCTGAGCTGTACTTGGTGTGCACCGCCGCTATTAGTTTGGCTGTTGTGATCGGGTTTGCTTCCCTATTGCCGGGGGGGGCTGGAATTCGAGAGCTGGTCGTGACCACTGTCTTAGCAGTCTCGATTGGCGCTACCCACGCGATTCTCGCAGCAATTGCCGCCAGAATTCTGTTCGCAGTCGTCGAAGGAATGGTCGCATTGTGTTCGTGGCTGTGGTTGAGAACATCCGCGAATCAGTCAGTCAGCAACTGACTCGATGGGAAAACAAGGCACATTAGGCGCTCCGCGATTAAGGAATCCTTCGTATCAAACTTATTGGTACTGCCCTCAGCTAACTCAGGCTGTATCCCCGGTAGTCTTGGCCTGCGTTGATTTCGATCTGAGTGGTGCTTGTCAGGTTTATGTGGCAATGCCAAGTGGTCGGTGGTGACCGGAGCAGATGCCTAAGTTTGGGGGGATGTGTCTGGGGGCTGTCTCTTATACACATCTGACGCTGCCGAC
>CAJXTM010000334.1 GCA_913061385.1 uncultured Rhodopirellula sp.
CTACACGTAAGGAGTCGTCGGCAGCGTCAGATGTGTATAAGAGACAGGCAGAAAAACAGCATCCTTTAAGAGGGCCGCACTTTGCTTTAGCGGCTGACCTTTCGAACAGGTCCTGCACGGTAACCTGGATTACTCCTCAGTGCCTCTTGCGTGGCAATCAAACTGTTACGACCATAGGTCACAACCCATTTTGGCGGATAAGGGTTGCCCGCATTTGGATACAACGTGACTTCCCAAGCCGAGGTCAATCCAGACTGAATCGCTTGCATGTTAAGATTCATCATTGCGATTCGTTGGTTGATGTTCTGGTTTCTTTGGTAGGCCGCTGCCATCGACTGCAAATGAAACGCTTGATCATCCTGTTTGTAGTTCTGAGCAGCACGTTCATTCCCGGAAGTGGCTCCACCAGCTCCTAACGGGTTAGTGGTGACATCGTTGGCAAGATCAGCGGTAAACCCCTTTGCTGGCTGCGGAAGTCCATCCTTACCAAGCCCGGCGTTTCCGCCGTCTGGAGTGAATCCCTGTGCCGGTTTGACCGAAGAAGAACCGCCCGAACCACCTTTTCCTGTGAGCCCCACAGCCGCAGTAGCGGTTGCATCAGCATTATTCGATGGCGTCGCCGGAGCAGGCGGCGCGGGTACAGCATTGTGACTCTGCACCCAAGCATCCCAACCGCTCTTGAGCAGGCTCTGCTCTTGCTTTGCAAAGAGATAGAACGGAACGGCATACTGTGAACCATCCTGCAATTCGAGGACAACACCCTCAAGATTAAAGGTTTTTGATTTTCCATCTTGGAAAGCGGTTGCCATCCCAACCCAATTTTCGAACGCCTTTTTGTTTGGCATCGGTGTGGATTCCACCGTTTCGATAACTCGCAGCAGAATGTCTTGGTAAATCACAGGCAGGTCATCAAATGGCTTGTCGTTAACAACAACCACACCAGCCTGCTGCTTGATCACCACCTCATCGCGTTCATAGTCAACGACTTTCCCGACCACCTTGAGCCCATTGGTCATCGCCCACGTCTGGGTCTGATCAAGGTTGCTATTGTGGATTTCAAGTGCCTCTTTGCTCTTGAGGTACTCACGATCTTCTTCACAAAGTTTAGCGATGGGGCATGACCCCAGCTCCTTATTCTCACGCTGCAAAATGACCATGTCATCATCAAATCCGATCAGATCAGCATTGATGGTGTAAAGCCCTGTCGCGTCTTTCCAGATTCGGCCGTCAGCGGGCCCGACAACGGTGACCACCACAGCCAATCCAACCCATGCTCGTAATCCACTCAGTGCTCGTAATCCACTCAGTGCTCGGAAGGCGTAACCCATGATCATCTCCAATTTCAGAATGCAGCGTATGCAATCAGGTATTTCATTCAATTCAGTACGGCACTCGCAGACCGCACCGACATAATAGTCCAAAGCTGGCGACTGGGGCACGTCAGCAAAGCCGCTTTTCGAACCTCAGCTGATTTACTAGGGCTCAGGTCCCAATCTGGCGGCGAAGAAGCACGGGTAAATCCCGAAATATCCCTCGTTCTGCAGCAACTCTAAATTCTGCAGTCAATCCAACAGCGTGGTTGGATGACTGCAGATTGAGGTCAACAGCTTGCAATCAACACTGTCGCGACAACAGTTTTCCAGTGCACACGCGATAAAGACCAATCCACGTCTATCCGGTTTCGTTTTGCCTACTCTTGGGACAACCACGCTGCAGCGGCAGATTCGTCCGAGGCATCAAAGTACTTGATGGTCGAAAGAGTAAATGGTTTGCAGATCATGGCCATCCACTTTTCCCAGTTCGAATCGCCAACCATTGCAATTTTGCTGATATCAGAGCAGTGTTTGGCTGCAAACTTGATATCTTCCCAGACTGCCCCCATCTCCCAACCATGAAAGTCATGCATGACGAAAAGGATGTGAATTTTTCCTACTTGTCCAATCAACGCTTCGACAGCAGGCTCAAAATGGCCGTAGTCTTCTGCGGTTAACTTGCCGCTCACCCTAACATTCAGCAGTTTTGCGTCTGCATTTTCTGATAATTGAATCGCCATGAAAATCCTCAGTTGTGTTGACGTTTAGCGTTCGCACGGGCGAACTCGTTCATGTGGGACCCGATCAGCAACGCACCTGCACAGTGTGGGACCGGTTCACACCATCGTACAAGATTCCGCGTTTCATGAGGGGGTGTTCAACCGACGGTAGAGCGAAGATTTCGTGAGTTCATGTGAGAGCATCCGGCATTCCTAAAGCATCCTGCAGTTCGTTGAACATCGCGGAGGCAAAAACTGGGCACCGGGTGTACAACAAGACCCTGTCTGGGGGCTTACCCGAACCTCCAGCGTCACCGAATTTTTCTGCATCGACGCTTTTTCAGCCAATCACTGATAGGAGGGTGTCTGGAAATCGAAACCGAAACGACACACTATTTCATCCAGTGATTTGTCGGCGATGTTGCAGCACCCGTTTCGATGTTCATTACCGCGGCATCTTTGTTCATTGCTGGCCCATTTTTCCTTACCGAACCGAGTTCGTTGTTGTGAGTGATGCGTTAATCTTTTGCGGTTATTTCTGGGGAAACTCGTTGAACCGCTTCCAATGGCCACCCCGCTGCCCCTGAGCCATTCACGCCGAGATAAACACTCAGTTCGCTTCGCAACTGCTGTCGGGCTCGGGAAAGACGACTCCGAACAGTTCCAACTTTAATGCCCAAAACATCTGCAATTGCCTGATAATCAAAGCCTTCAAACTCTCTCAGGACAAGAATAGTACGGTAGCTTTCGTCGAGTCTTTGCATCGCCGCCCTTACCTGACTTCTTTCCTCGGCTCGCTCAATCGACTCTGGGGGCAGAGCCTGCTGGTCACTGGCAAGTCGATCAAAGTCCTGTCCCATGCTTTCGAGCGGCCGCATTTTTTGTTTTCGCCGAAAGTCAGTCCGACAAGAATTCAGTGCGATACGGTAGAGCCAAGTATAAAAACTGCTCTTCTTTTGAAAGGAATCGAGGCTCAGGAAAGCCCTCACAAAGGCGTCCTGCACGATTTCCTCAGCGGCAACGACGCACCCCACCTGACGCAAAATCGATTTAAACAGACGATTCTGGTACCTTCGCGTCAAAAGCTCATAGCCCCGGTGGTCACCAAGAACGGTAACACGGACCAACTCATCATCGGCCAAATGAAGAGCATCACAACTGTCAGTGGCAGTGGATTGCAAGGAAACGCATCCTTCAACTAAAATTTTGGGGCTGACGCTGGTAAAGTTCGAGGGCTTGAAATCAGTGGCTCCTCTGTCCTTACCAATGACCCGCGTATCCTTCCGAAGAAACCCGCAGCTGATTTCTGGCGAAATAGATTTTCCCGGATAATTCAGAGGCACTCCAACCGCAGAACCCAGTCGGTTGCGGGTCACCCGACACGGGGCAGCACTTGCGGCTAGACTGAAAAGACAATCCACAACCCGGCACCGGCGGCCAGCGACCCACTGCTAATTTGGCAATCAGACGATCGCGTCCCCAGCATGGCAAACGAAATGAATTCCGCAGACGATCCGCACGAGACAGCAGCAGGCAATGACTTCGGTTTTCCGGACGATACCGCGACAGACGAACAAGAAATTGCGGCCTTGCTGGAACAACTCGCCAGTGGTGTCGACAATGCAGCCGACCAACTGATGCCTTTGGTATACGACCGACTTCGAGGACTTGCGCAGAAGATGCTTCGCAATGAATCACCTTCTCACACTCTGCAACCTACTGCGTTGGTGAATGAGGCGTACATCCGGATGCTTGGGCAGAGTCAGGTCAACTGGCAGGGGAAAACCCACTTTTTCGCGATTGGAGCGAGGATGATGCGGCGGATCCTGGTTGATCATGCTCGTCGCAAGCTGAGTAAAAAGCGAGGCGGAAGTCTTCATCGAATCTCATTAGAGGAAGACCTCTGCGTTAGCAAACGCAGTGACGAGGATGTGCTGGCAATCGAAGACGCCCTAAGCAAACTTGCCGAACTTGACCCCCGACAGGCGCAAATCGTCGAACTGCGTTTCTATGGAGGCCTGACCGTGGATGAGGTCGCGGAAGTCCTGAAGGTGTCCAAACGGACGGTTGAATCGGACTGGACAATGCTGAGAGCCTGGTTGCGACGTGAACTGACCAGCGAGCATTCAACGTGACTCCCAAAGAGTACGAACGGGTAAAAGAGATATTCACGCAGGCGATTGCAATGGAGCCCGGAGGCCGCGATGCGTTCATCGCGCAGGAAGCAGGCACAGACAGCTCAATCATTGCGCAGGTCCAATCGCTTCTTGAGCACCACGTCGAAGCAACAGTGCTGGATGCATCGGATGCGGAGGAGACGCTTCATGACGAAATCGTGCTGGACGCTGCGTCCGAGTCTGACACCTTTCTCGTGCAAAAAGATGTCTGGGAAGCGAACCGCCAAATTCTGCGACGCAGACTGATGATCATCGCCACGGTCATGGCCATCATCATCACTGTCTCGACTGTTGACTGGTTCTTCTCAGCGACCGAGGAAACAGATTACATCGCTCGCTTGATTGCCTTCATCATCAGCCTGAGCGCAGCGATCACTCTCTATCGCAATCACAAGTTGTCATTGCTGCAGATCAGGATTACAGAGCTCCTAGTGATGGCCAATGTGGGACTACTGGCCATCGATCTGGATATTCGCATGACCTGCAATGTGCTTGAGGCTAACAAACCGAACATGTCAACGATGCTAGCCAGCATCAACAACTGGAATTACGTGACGTGGAGCCTGATCATCTTCATTTACGGAGTCTTCATGCCCAATCGCTGGCAACGAGCGGCATTTATTCTACTTCCAATGGCAGCAGTCCCCTATGTGGTCACAGAAATCACTCATTACATTGCCCTCGATTTTTACAAGACAAACATCAGTGGCTCAATACACAATGACTTGCTCGGCCGGCCCCTTTCTCCGCCCTTGATTGCGGCGTGCATCTCGATTTTTGCAGCGCACACCATCCACGGTGCAAGGACGTCTGCGTTTCAGGCCCGAAGACTCGCTCAATACCGGCTCATCGAACTGATTGGCCAAGGAGGAATGGGACGTGTTTACGAAGCGGAACATCTGCTGCTCAAGCGATCCTGTGCCATCAAACTGATTCAACCTGACAAGAACGCAGAGCCCAGAACACTACGACGATTCGCTCGAGAAGTCAGGGCAACCGCACAGCTCACCCACCCGCATACGGTTCAGGTTTATGACTACGGGCAAACCAACGAGGGAATCTTTTTTTTCGCAATGGAATTGCTGCCGGGAATGAATCTTGGAGAACTGATAAAACGAACAGGGCCACTGTCGCCGGAACGAACGGTACATTTCCTGATCCAAGTGAGTGACGCCCTGAGAGAAGCGCACGGAATGGGTCTGATTCATCGCGACATCAAACCTGTCTCTTATACACATCTCCGAGCCCACGAGACCG
>CAJXTM010000335.1 GCA_913061385.1 uncultured Rhodopirellula sp.
AGCCTCGGTCTCGTGGGCTCGGAGATGTGTATAAGAGACAGGTGACACGTCGAAAAGATGCCGGCAGGGAAGTTCGGGTAAGCAGCCTGGTTTTGTTGGCCGTGGCGGCGATTCTGACGCAATAATTCCATCTTTACGCAATTGCCAGCAATTTGTAATCTCTCCAGTCGTTGTTAAGTTGATTACGCTTTGGAGGCCCGTGCGATGTCGACGGTTCAAGAATCCCGAAATCACTTCATTGAACAGCGTCAGGCTCCTCGAAATCTTGCGTCTCAGGATGCTCCGCTCTTCGCTGCTGCGACGTCTATGCGTTTTCCTGACTGTAAAGTACAGCATCTACGTGAAGCGGATGTATTCGGACGCTCACCCATCCGTTTGTCAGACGGTCAGTTCTTTCCAGAATCTTTCGTAAATCAATCGCACTTTGATTTGTGGAAAAAACAGCGGGGGCATTGGCGAGCGGGTGTCGAGCGTTTTCTCCACTACCATACCCAACTGGACACGCCTGGAATCTGGATTACCGACAATTGGAGTTGTGGTTTTTTTCATTGGTTTGGGGACGCTTTGGCTCGGTTAGAGCTAGCGCTTCAGGAACTGCCAGCACAGGAAGTCACGCTGCTGTTGCCCCATAAATTTCATCGCCATGACTATTTCCTTGAGAGTTTAAAGGCGTATGGACTGCGAGACGTGCGTGTTTTAGGGCGGTTCGAGTGTATGAGATGTACCGATCTGTTTTTTCCCCAGCATATTGCTGACACTGGCAATTACAACACTGGTCTCATGCATGCGATGCGCAGTCGATTTCGTCAACACATTGATGCTTCGAAGTTGGGTGCGCCGAGTTCTCGGCTTTACATCAGTCGTAGGTTGGCTGGCAGAAGACGGATTGTGAATGAGGCTGAGATCCTCGGTGTTCTCGCCGACCATGGATTTCAGACTTTGCTTGCCGAAGAAACTCCATGGGAGCAGCAGGTGAAATTGGTGGCAAAGGCCGAGTTTTTATTGTCCAATCATGGTGCGGGCCTCACAAGTATGCTGGCCATGGAAGCGGGAACGCGAGTCATGGAGATTCGTGAGCGAGAGGATCAGCACAACAATTGTTTCTTTACGTTAGCTTCAACGCTCGGCTTGGGTTACTACTATCTACTTGCTGATCGGCATGATCCGACCGTGGGGGTGCATCTTGCTGATCTCGTCGTCGATCCTGAGCGATTGAACGAAACCTTGCATATGGCCTTACACCCCACCTTAAAATCCAAGATTGCCTAGGATCGCGATTGTCTTGAGACGCATCCGTTCAGTCTTCAAGGGCCGTACTGGATTGACACAATTCCAGGATCCCCAAGTTGCCTTCATTTGTTTGTGCGGTATGCCCCGTTTGACTCAGTAATTGAGACTATGTTTGTCTTCATCACCTGATTCACTCGTGTTATTATGGGAGCGAGGCGGCAAAGGGTTGAAGCGGTGCCACATTTGGTTCTCACCGCGGGCTGGTTGTTTATTCGCGCACCCTGGAATGTCAGAATTCCTCTGCGCTCGCGAGTTGCTCAAGAGGCATGCTCAGTCAATAACACATCAAAAGAGAGAAGCAATGATCGCGAGAAGGGTTTGCTGTCTTTTTTTGTTGCTCATCCTGTCATGCAGTTTCTGCTGCGCGGCAGAGAATGATTCTGTAATGACTCAACTGCAGCACAAATTGAAAGAGCATTGCACGGACTGTCATTCGGAGGATTTTCAGGAGGGGAAAGTACGTCTCGACAATCTCTCTGAGCTGAGTAGCGAGGGTAGGACTGAATTGCTCGCTCAAATCGAAGAGCAAGTTTATCTTGGACGAATGCCTCCAGAAGAAGAGTCACCACTGAATGGAGTTGAACGAGATGAGGCACTTGCGTTGGTGACGTCAAATTTCGATGCCATGGGAGCAACTTCAGGCTTTCGGGAAAAACTCAAGACACCCAGCTATGGCAATTGCATTAGCCACGAAAAACTGTTCAGCGGTGAGGCCACTGCAAAGTCTTTTTCCCCACGTCGTTTGTGGCGTACGAGTCCGCATGTATTCGAAAACGTTAAGTCGCAATATGGTGGAGATTCACGGAGTTTACGGCAGCCATTCATCGTTGATGATAAACAGGGGATCAAGGAGTATGCTTCCCTGTTGTTCGCTGACTCTGCCGTGGTCAATGTACTGCTGACGAATGCTGGCGAGTCAGCCGACCGCCTGATCGAGAAGCAGACGGTGTTTAAATCGATTGCAAACTCCAAGCAGACACCCGACGACAGTGTTTTGCAGGAAGCGATTCAGCAACATTTTCGTCGTGTGGTCTATCGGCAACCGACCGATGTTGAGTTGAAACGGTACAGCGACTTATTTCGAAAGTCGGCCGATGATGCCGGGAATTTGGAAGCGTTGCGAGTGGCCTTGATGGCGGTCATGCTGCATCACGAGTCGGTGTATCGTGTCGAACTAGGGTTGGGAGAGACGGACTCTGACGGGCGACGGATGCTTGCCCCAGCGGAGTTGGCTTTTGCCATTGCTTATGCCATCACCGACCAAAGACCGGATCAGGAATTGTTGCGGGCCGCAGCGAGTGGTCGTCTCGTAACGCGAGATGATGTCAAGCATCAGGTCGCACGGATTCTTGAAGATCATGCGATCGATAAACCGAGGCTGCTGAGGTTTTTTCAAGAGTTCTTTGGTTACTCTCACGCTCACAAAATTTTTAAGGATGCCAAGCGGTCTGGAGGGTTTTCTTACTACGGTGAGAACTACCCTGATATGTATGAGCGTGAAGCGGACTTTTTTGTTGTCAACATTCTTGAAGACGACAAAGATGTGTTCAAGAGACTGTTGACGTCAGATGAGTACTACATTCTTAACAGACAGACATTCCGAAACACGGTTTATGATTTCTATTTGAAAAACCAGACTGCACTGGACCAGGGAGATTTTCCCGAAGAGAAGCGGCAGGAATTGCTCAGTCGTCTTGATCTTCGCGATTGGGGCGAACTGAACAAAAAATATCACCTGCACAAATTCAATCGCGGCTTTAATGGCAGCGTAGGTGCGATCAAGCAGATTGTCAAAGAGGTAAAAGAATGGAAAAACACAACGAATAAAGAGAGACTTCTGCATAGCATGCAACCGCTATATCGGAAGTATCCGATGGTTTACGACATGGATGATGATGAGCAGGACTTTTTGCTGCCACAGCCTTACAAGAGGCCAAATCGTGCTGGCATCCTGACTCACCCTGCCTGGTTAATCGCTCACTCGCTCAATGACAGCACTGATCCGATTCGTCGTGGAAAGTGGATCCGCGAACGGCTGTTGGCAGGATCCATCCCAGATCTGCCTATCACGGTGGACGCTACGGTTCCGGAAGATCACAACAAAACTCTGCGTGAGCGACTTGCTGTGACCGAACAGGATGAGTGCTGGCGATGTCACAAGCAAATGAATCCGCTCGGATACGCCTTTGAAATTTACGACGATTTTGGTCGCTTTCGAATGCGGGAGAGTCTCGATAAATTACCCAAGGTGAAGGGGGCATTCCCGAGCAAACCGATTCATGCAAAGGCAACGCTCACGAGCACAGGAGATGAGCTTCTCAATTCAGAGTACGATAATGCACTGGAGTTGATCGGTAAGCTTGCCGATTCGGATCGTGTTCGACAGAGTATGATCCGCCATGTGTTTCGATATTTCATGGGGCGGAATGAAATGTTGAGTGATTCGCAAACGCTGATCTCAGCAGACAAAGCCTACATGGAAAGCGGGGGCAGTTTCAACTCGCTGCTGATTTCGCTTTTGACGTCAGATTCATTTCTTTACCGTAAATGATTACAGGAAAACTCGCCGATGATGACCAGATCAAGACGAGACATTCTCAAAGGCCTCTCTTTGGGCGCCGGAGGAACTTTGCTGACACCGTTCCTGCATCAGGTACGGCTGCAGGCTGAAGGCAATGGTGCCGCGCTGCCAAAGCGATTTGTGTTTGTCGTCAAATCGAGCGGAGTTTCGCCCGATGGGATTACACCTGAGTCACTACGGGGTGACGAGGCCAAAAATGTGTCTTTGAAAGATGTACCGCTGCAGCCCTCCATGGTAGCTCTGGAACCGTTTAAGAATCAGTTGTCCATTGTGCAGGGATTGTCAGGGAAGATGTGTCGTGGTGGGCACAGCAGTTGGTTTGGTGCGATGGGCGTCTATATGACGGGTGGCGAAACCGAACGGGGTGCCATCCTGAGGGCGACCGCTGACGCAGAACTGGCGGCACTCAGTCCAGCACCCTTCAATCATGTCGGGCTGGCGGTTCGAGGAAGTGCGCTGTCAAACTCGTACGGCGGCGTGCTGTATCCCGGAATTACTGCAGTAGGTGCAAACAAGGAATTACCGTTTCAGGGCAGTCCTGACCTTGCTTTTGAGCAACTGTTTGGATCGGCAGCATCAGCCAGCGGAAAAGGTGAAACACGATTCGGTGTTCAGAAAAATTTACTTGACTTCATGGTCGACGATCTCAAGAAGGTCAATCGGGAAGTCCCTGCAGCCGAGAAAAATAAATTGGACTCCTACCTGAACGCATTCGAGGAATTGCAGGTGCGGCACAGTCGCTTGACTGGCATGAAAGGAAATATCAAAAATCACGCTCCAGAGTTTGGCGATAAATTCACTTCGTTGGTGGAAGAGGTGCGTCAGGAGGCACATTTTGACTTGGCCTCGGCTGCTCTGATTGCAGGGTTGACCAATTGTGTAACCATCCGCTTGGATAACTTGTCAACGGTATACAAACAGCTTGGATTGGTGAAACCCAATCACGGAATCGGGCATGATGAGAGTAGTCGTACCCAGAGGGAATGCCGCGATATTATCCGGACTCACCACTCCGGGTTGTTGGCTGGGATGGCCGCAAAGCTCAAGGCCGTTCCGGAAGGTGACGGGAACATGCTCGACAATACAATGATTGTTTATTTCAGTGACTCTGCCAATAAACATCACGGCGATTGCTTTGAGTGGCCCTATGTGGTGATTGGTGGCTGCTCAGGAAAAATGAACATCCCCGGCCGCTATATCCGCTACGCAAAGTATGGCGAAAAGAATTGTCGCACGATCGGTAATTGGTGGACAACCCTGCTGAATGCCTTTGGAAATCCGGTCGAGCATTACGGAAACGAAGACCTTGTGCTCAAGCAAAACGGTAGTTCCTATCGCGGACCGTTAGGTGAGTTGATTGCCTGACCCCGCTGAGTGCGAATCTTCTTGTAGATCGCATTGCAGCAGGCTTCAGGACAGGCTTCAGCAGCGTTGATGCAGGTGAGGCATTGATTGGTGTTAATGCTGTCTGCATGGTAGCAGTGTGAATGCCCACTGCAGTTTTGGGGCACCTCCTGTGATAACAGGTTTGACTGCCCACGCACTGCCCACGCACTGCCCACGCACTGCCCACGCACTGAGTAGCAG
>CAJXTM010000336.1 GCA_913061385.1 uncultured Rhodopirellula sp.
CTACACGTAAGGAGTCGTCGGCAGCGTCAGATGTGTATAAGAGACAGGTCTTTGCGCAGGAAGGTTCCTACTATCAAGATTCAGGGCTGTTCTCAACGCGTCCAAGTGAAACAAAGTCATTGCAGACGATCAAGCGATTCGGTCCTGTGGGACTGGGGATCGATTTGATCCAGCCAGCGTTTGTGATGCGGATTTCAAATGTCGAAGAAGGGTCACCTGCAGCGGCCACCGAGAGACTGAAGAAGGGCCAGATCATTGAGTCCATTAACGGACAGATTCTGAAGGATATCGATCCTCGGATC
Organism: uncultured Rhodopirellula sp.; assembly: GCA_913061385.1. Lineage (GTDB taxonomy): Bacteria > Planctomycetota > Planctomycetia > Pirellulales > Pirellulaceae > Rubripirellula. Next base: position 303 of record CAJXTM010000336.1, read on the forward strand.
CAACTGGGGCAAATCCTTGCACAGGCAGAGGCAACTGACGGGAAACTCAGTTTTGCGATCAAAGGTGAATCTCAGTCCGTGGTCGTGAAGGTGCCAGTGCTCGGTGCATACAGTAGTACCTGGCCGCTGAATTGCTCCAAGAGTGACAAGATTGTTCGACAGGTTGCTGATTATCTGTCACAACCCAAGGCGACTGAGGGTTTGGGCGGTATTGGGATGCTGTTCCTGCTTTCAACTGGAGAGGACAAAGATTTGGCGGTCGTGCGCGAATGGGCAAGGAAGGCTCCTGCGCATACCTACCCGTGGTACATCGGTTATGGCGGCATTCCGCTTGCGGAATGTTATCTGCGGACAGGTGATCCAGAAATCCTTGCCAATATTCAGCAGTGGGTAGACAACGCCTCGAAATCGCAGCACAACGATGCTTGGGCTGGTCGTGGGTCGGCATTGACTGGTTATGGAAAAGGGCACCTTAACGCAGCGGGAACACACGTCGTTACATTTCTTCTGTTGGCGCGAGAGTGCGGCGCCGATGTTCCCTATCACACTCTCGATCGGGCCCTCAGGCATTTCTATCGGTACGCAGGTCGGGGCAACAACCCGTATGGAGATGATCGACCGTTTACAGGCTTTGTGGACAATGGGAAAAATGGCAAGCTTGCGTTCGCCATGGCTGCTGCTGCCGCACTCACTCCAGAGGGTGAGGAATCGGTGTACGCCAGAGCTCGTGACGCCTGTGCCATGCAGAGTTTTTATACAACAACATTCATGCTGCACGGGCACACGGGTGGTGGAATTGGTGAGATTTGGCGTAGTGCAGCGATGGGGCTGCTGCACGACAGGAAACCAAAGCAGTACCGTGACTTCATGGATAGTCGTAAGTGGCATTATGACTTGTCACGGCGGTTTGATGGATCGTTTGGGATCCTTGGCGGCGCAGGATACGACAAAGAGTTGTGGGGGATCGCTTATCCCTTGGCTTACACGATTCCGCGAAAAACTCTTCGTATCGCGGGTGCACCGCCTTCAACGTTTTCGAAACGCTACGAACTCCCTGCACAGCCTTGGGGAAATGATGCTGATGAGGCCTTCCTGTCTCTCGATGCAGTGCCAGGCAAGGGTGGCCAACAACAGGATTTGTCCGGGGAAACTTTGGCGCGTGATTCCAGCGGCCCGTTCATAAGACGATTCCACGGGGCGGAGCAACCCAGTGACGATGAGATTCGTCGGTACATGCACCACCAAGACTTCAGTATTCGAAATATCGCAGCGTTCAAAACACTTGGGATCAATAGTGGATACATCGGTTGGCGCGCCCCAGGTGGACAGGTACGTTCGGATTTGATGATGGAGTTTTTGCGTGATGATGACCCTCGTATTCGCCGCGCCATGTTCGGCGCGTTATTGCAACGTACGGATGTTCTGAATCCTGAAATTCAGGATCTTGCAGTGCAGTCGGTTCGTGATCCAGAGGAATCGTGGTGGGTCAAGGATGCCGCCATCCAGATTGTCGGCTACCGTTCAGCTGACGAGATCGTTCCGCTGGTCGACCTGCTGATTCCGTTTCTTAAGCATGAAGAAGCATGGCTTCGTAATGCGGCACTCACAGCATTGACTCCTGTAGCAGCAGATGAACGGTGTTACGAACGGGTGTTGCCCGCGATGGGTGAACTGGTTCGGAATAACCAACGTGTTTCAGTGACGCTGGGATTTGCGCCAGCCATTCGTGCTGAGATCAAAAAGGCATCTCAAGCGGTGCAGAAGTTGGCGACAGAGACCATGAAGGAAACGTTTACTGGCTATGCAGGTACCAGGTTAGCACCTGGTGGATTGAGTACGACGTCCACCTACGACTATCACCTCGAGGCTATTGCTGAGTCGTTGGCCGACGTGCCTGGTGGGCTCGATGTGGTGTACGAGATCGCTCGAAAGAAGTATCCGGGAGAAATCTTGCCTTATAAAAAGTTGTTCCTCAATGCAGATCCAAGTAACTTTGGTCCGGAATTGAAGCAGGCGATTGTTCCGATCATCATGGATGAATTGATTCCTGAGTTTGTCGGCAAGAATCGGCGGAGATTACTTCCGCTTGCTGCTAACGAAGTTCAGTCACAGCGACCGGGCGGTAGGGGAGAACCCCTTGATGGTTTGGCTGCTTTATATAAGCGTGCTGGTGATGACCAATACGACTGGAAGATGTTCCTTGATTTGAGAGATGCAGAATGGTCGTACCACAGCTTTGACCCGATAGCGGCCGAGCAGGTGCCGTTTGATCAGTTGGTTTCCCGTTACCGTGAAGTCACCTTGCCCAACCAAATGAAGGACTGGTGCCAGCTTGGCTTTGATGTCACCAAGGCCGGTTGGAAAAAAGGCAAAAGTCCTTTTGGGAATTATGACGGTGCAATCCCAGATCGCCCCATCACCAAGTGCTCGGCTGGCTGTGTTGGACCAGGTTGTTATGGTGCTACGCATATCAACACTTTGTGGGACAAGGAAGTTTTGCTGATGCGGGGAACCTTCAAAATTCCACCTCTAAAAGAGGGGCATCGATATCGCTTACGTGTCAATTCTGGCGACCACGTTGGTTCAGGCGGAGGACACCTGATCTACATCAACGGCAAGACGCTGGTCGAAACCAAGCAAGGTGGTGGTCGTGGATCCGGAGGCTTGCCCAAGGGCGCTTACATCACGCAGGATTTTCTCAATGATTTTAAGACGGGCGAAGTGACAATCGCCGTGAAAGCATTCATTAGATACAACGACAAGTACAGCACCAAACCTACCAGTCGCTTGCCACAGGGGAAAATCAGTCTGCATCTTGCTGAGCAGAAATTACCGCCCATGAGTGATGAACTGGTCTTTAAATCGGCATCGACAGTGGCGATGTTGTCCTCTTACTGGCAGAACAGAATCAATCCGGAGGATGCTTCCCAAGATGCAAATGAAAATCAGTTCCGCTGGGACGGACAGTTTGTCGCGCATCCTGATATCGGGGGCTCTTGGAAAGTGATTTCACGTGTGGAAGAAATTCGAGAATTTGATCCGGCAGGCAAAAACGGAAACGCGCGTAATGCACCCTTTGCAATGATCACGTTCAAGCCAGATGGTAGGACAAGTGAACCGCTTTGGGCGTGGTCCGGCGATGTGCTGATGGACCTTGACCGCTACCAAGCACTCAAGATGCACGTGAATCAGATCGATGATGAAGAGTATCTGTTCATCGAAGTTGGCGGCTTCAGCACTCGTCAAAAACCGGGTTGGAAATCAGCGTGGTTTGTACTGAAGAAAATGTAATTTGATCTTGGGATCGGTTTGATATTGTCTTGTCAGAATTTGTGAGTGGCGTCCGCGGATGGCCCAAATCCCATTCAGCCAAAAAACTCTTGATCTCGTGGACCGAGATCGACTGGAAGAATATGATGGAGAAGGCGATTCGTTGGATGCCGTGTGTGTTCAAACTACTGAGGATCACACACGCCGTTGCTGATGTCACTGGGGCGTTTTCTGATTCAGATGGGAAAGCGGGTGACGGTGTCGTGCGGCAAGTGACTAAGTCTTGGATGGTTTTTTTACTTGCGTTTCTTGATGACTTGTTGTGCTCGCGTGGGCTCATGATCAGCGTTGGGCGTCGGCATTTGTGCATCGATTGATTTTCGCCACGTCCCGAGTAGATGATGCATCTTTTGTGCCATGTCAGGGTGTTTTGTTGCAACGTTGCGTTGTTCGCTTGGATCGGAATCAAGATGATAGAGCTCGATTGCATTGTCCTCGTAAAACTCAATGAGTCGCCAAGGGCCTGAGCGAACAGCACCGTACGGACTGTCACCACCAGCGTGATAGTGGGGATAGTGCCAATATAGATTTCGCTTCAGTTGTTCAGATGGGTCGCGTAGCAGGGGAACAAGACTCCTGCCGTCGATGTTTTGATTGTGGAGTTCATCTCCTGAGCAATTCGCAACTTCTAGTAGGGTTGGGTAGTAGTCGATCGTGCTAATAGGCTCGTTGCATTGGGTTCCCGGCGATATGACGCCGGGCCATCGGGCGATAGCCGGAACTCGCACACCGCCTTCATAGGCTGAGCCTTTTCCGCGACGTAGTGGAAAGTTGTCGGTGAAGCCGTCGTGCTTCCCGTAACGTTGCGTCAGGCCACCGTTGTCAGACGTAAAGATAACGAGCGTGTTGTCAGCAATGCCGTGCTCTTCTAGACGTTTCATCACGCGACCAACACTATTGTCCATGCTGGAGACCATCGCCGCATAATTCGGGTTCTTATGAACTGCGTCTTCACGAAGTTTTGTCTTATACTCCGCAACCAAATCATCTCTCCCATCAATGGGAGTGTGTGGTACGTGATAGGCAAAGTGCAGGAAAAATGGCTCTTCCTGAGCCTCGTCAATGAAGGCTAGGGCCCGGGTGGTCAAGTAATCAGTAAGGTATTCGCTTTTCGATTCACCGTTGCGATTAGCACTGCGGGGCAGTCGATAGCCTTTGGTTCCTTTTGGTTTTGCGACGTCCAGATCAAACCCATGCTTGGTGGGACCATAGTCGTTGGTGTTGCGACCGGCGTGGTGCAGATGCCATTTTCCTACATGTGCAGTCTGGTAGCCATCATTTCGGAGTGCTTCTGCGATGGTCACGTAGGAATGATCAAGTCCTGTGGTCCATTCCGGGATCCGCAACTTGGCAAAAGGTCGATTCTGACCTGCAATGAAATCGGTTAAACGAAGTCTGGCTGGGTACATCCCCGTCATGATCGAAGCACGCGAGGGAGAGCAGACGGTACAGGCAGAATACGCGTTGGTGAATTTCATCCCCGATTCTGCAAGTTGATCCAGATTGGGTGTTTCATACAAGTCGCTTCCAAAACAACTCAAGCCCGTCCAACCTAAATCGTCAGCCAAAAGAAAGATTATGTTGGGTCTGTTGGGATTGGTTTCGGTTGCATCTGCCATGCGATCGCAGGAAGTGACCATGGCCAGCATGATCAAAAACATTTTCGTTTTGATGATTTGCATTGAATACATGCCGTTCTGTTAACGTAGCAGTTCCCGGTAACTCTAGCGGGGTCCGTCGGCCTGTCTCTTATACACATCTCCGAGCCCACGAGACCGAGGCTGATCTC
>CAJXTM010000337.1 GCA_913061385.1 uncultured Rhodopirellula sp.
TCTACACGTAAGGAGTCGTCGGCAGCGTCAGATGTGTATAAGAGACAGGCACTAGCATCGGCAAAATCAAAGACGTCCAGCGAGCGTGGAGTCTGATCACGAACAATTGGCAAATAAACACTCCGATACTTGGCTTGCTCCATATCAAGCCCACTGCCAATCTGGGACGTCGCTTCACGGACCGCAGACTCAAACATCGCCTTCTGGCTGCTAGTCGCCCCCTCCATCGTCAATCGTCCATTACGTTGCCCCATGGGAAGGTTACCGCGTCCTCTTTGGCTACCGTATCGCGAATTGGAATTCATTTGTCGGTCTCGCGATCCCAAGCTTGGGCGTCCCAATCCGTTGCGAAAATTATTCAGACGCGAATTCCCACTCGCATTCGATCGACTTCCATTACCACCCGCAGCGGCTCGGTTCTCCCGCTGGATAGCATCCATCACTTTTTTCTTTGCCAACTCAACCACTTCACGGGCATTTGCTCTCGGGTCTCCCAACGAACCATCGCGTACTCGCACATAGCCGGCCTCGGCAACCTCCGAACCACGCGGACGGTCCAATTCAATTTCGGCGCTGATGCTCAACATTGCGTCACGTATTGCTTCGGCATCAAGTCGCCTTGTATTGGCTCGCCAAAGCAATGCATTTTCAGGATCATATTCATGGTGATGCTCGTCGTAGGCAGTGCTCATGCGATAAGTCCGTGAGTTTGCTATTTCGCGAATCAAACTTTTGACAGACCAACCAGACTCCATGAACTCCACGGCCAGATAATCGAGTAAAGCTGGATGACTTGGCGATTGCCCTGTCACGCCGAAATTCTCCGTCGAAGTGACGATGCCTTGACCGATCATGTGTTGCCATATGCGATTGACCATCACCCTCGCTGTCAGTGGATTATCCTCGCTGCCAAGCCAATTCGCGAACTCAAGTCGACCGCTCGATCCGTCCGTAATACGTGCTGGTGTAGAGCACAAAACTTTTGGAAAACCACGGGGGACCGTTTGCGCAGGTTGATCAATTTCACCACGAACCAGAAGCCTCAGATCACCCGGTTTGCTATTTTCCTGAACCCCCATGCAGTAACTGTGCGGATTTCCATTTTCATCCACTACGGCAAGCTTGGTTGATAGTGTTGCCAGTCGGTTTGCAGTTCGCAGTCGATTCCGGACAGCATCCTGAGCTTCAATTTTTCCTGATGCCCGATCACGACGTGACTGGGACGCCTCTTCAATTGTTGAAGTAATCTCTGCGCGAAGGTCTGCTAATTCTATGGCGGTATAGCGTGGGTCGTAGGGATTTGGATCCTCAATTGGCAACAGCAACAAACTGCTGTTCCGTCTCGCTTGTGCAGTACTAAACGTTCCAAACTCTGACGGTGGCGACCCCCAATAGGTGTTGGAGTTGGCGAACACACCTGCCAATGCGTAATAGTCGGTTTGTGGAATCGCATCGAATTTATGATCATGGCAACGGGCACACGCCACCGACGTACCTAAAAAGACTCTTGTGGTCGCATCAATCTGTTCGTCAATCTGATCGGCTGCAAACTGGACTCGATTGCGCTCATTTAAATTCTTCGGGCCCATCGCGAGGAAGGTTGTAGCCACAAGATTTGAGGCCCACTGCTCATCGCTTTTGGCTGGCAACAAGTCTCCTGCAACCTGTTCCTTGACAAATTGATTGAAAGGTTTGTCTGCATTGAAAGAATCAATGACGAAGTCGCGATAACGCCATGCATGGGGATAGGTCTGATTTACCTCGCGCCCAGTCGATTCAGCGAAACGGGCAACATCAAGCCAATGCCGTCCCCAACGCTCACCAAATTGTTCGTACCTCAACAAATTATCAACAACATGCGTGATCGCCTGCTCAGGACTCGATTGCCATTTCGCTTCAAAGTATTCGACCTGCTGGGGCGTGGGCGGCAACCCGATCAGATCAAAGCAAAGTCGACGCAGCACCCGATACGCCTCCGCATCCTGTGCAGGCTCAATGCCAGCCTGTTCCAAGTCGGCGAGGATAAAGCGATCAATCGATGTTGCTGACCATTCCACATCAGTGACACGCGGAGGTTGCTGCTTCTTCGGCGTTTGATACGCCCAGAACGTGTTGCGGGCGTTATCAATGTCTTCGGTTGTAATCGAGGATTGAACTTTGGAAATCTGATTTACCCGAGGATCCGGAGCCCCCATCTCGATCCATTCACGAAAGTCAGCGATAACGCTACCAGAGAGTTTTCGCTTCGGTGGCATGACAAAATCTTCATGCACCATCGCATTGAAAAGCAGGCTCTCCTCGAGATCACCCGGCACAATCGCGGGGCCACTACTGCCACCAATCAACATTAGTTCCTTCGTATCAAGCCGTAAACCGCCGCGAACATTTCCAGATTGATTCGAGTGACATCCGTAACATTCTCTGATCAACACAGGACGAATCTTCGCTTCAAAGAATTTCAACTCATCAGGTGTCAATTGCTCGGCATAAGTCGGCACAGCAGCGATCGCTAACACAATCAACAACAGGTGGCGTAATGAAATCATGGCTGGAATCCAACTTGGTCGGCCTGATACGGAACAGAACTCAATGGAAGGGTACCTCAGAATACCTGATGAAGACGACTTCATTCTGCGTTCGGTGGGTCCGGGTGAGTACCACCAGGGCGTTCCCTTGGCTGGGAGGCACCACGTGGGCCATGACCACGCCCTGTCCGACTTTTATCGGACTTCTCACGCAAAGACTGATTCGATTGGGCCGAGAATCCCCCCTCAGTTTCCGATAGCGTTACACACCCGCCGGGGGGGCGGCTTTGTTCATTTGAGCATTTCTTGGCTCCCAAGCCCCGCCGAACTGGCTTTGCCCTGCTCTGCCCTACCCTGCTCTGCAGAGACCGTTTCCGTATTGCTGTAAACATCGTAGTCAACTCCCGCACGCTGAGCATGCTGTCTGCATCATTGTCGAACTCGGACAATTTTTTTTTCACCATCTCTGCAGGTTCCCTCGCGACTGGCTCATCCTGCTTTGCATCGAAACTACAACGCTCCGAACTGCAACGCTCCGTTCCCCCAAGCTTCTCCTCGGCGGAAACCAAAAATGCAAAAAGTCCTAGTGCCAGGCATGCTGATACCAGCTTGAAGAGTCTGATTAGACTACGAGCCCCATCGTCGTTTCGGAAATCGTGTTGATGAACCAACCCCGCGTTTACTGAAACGGCTTGTGTTGCTTTGAGAGGACCGAGAATCCTCAACTTTCTCATAAATCTCCATTCCTCTCTTATTGGTCAGTAGTTCCTGCCATTAAAAGCCGAAACCCTGCGCCATTTCGCGGTATTAAATAGAGGTGTATGTACCTGTCCTCTCTTCTCATTTTTCGTGGCATCTTCCATGTCCAACAGCTCAATTGGCATCGAAACTGAGCTCACTGCTCGCATGAGAGAGGGAAATAAAGATGCTTTGGCCACCGTTTTTTCCGACTACCGAGAGCGGCTTCGCCGCATCATCCAGTTTCGGATTGACTATCGCATCGCGGCGAGAATTTCTGATTCAGACGTACTACAGGAAACATATATTGCCGCGGCAAAACGACTTCCCCATTTTTCAACGCAAACAGAGATGTCTGCTTTTCTGTGGCTCAGGTTGCTGGCAAAACAGCAGTTGGTGGACATTCATCGGCAGCATCTAAAAGCAGAGAAAAGAGATGCCAGAAAGGAGTTGTCGCTGCAACCTAACCAAGCGTCCGCTCAAACTTCCATGGCTTTAGCCGTCCAACTGGTCGGATCAATTACTGCCGCCAGCGAAGTTGTCGCAAAAGCTGAAGCCATCGCACTTCTGGAAGCGGCACTCGATGAGATGAATGATATCGACCGCGAAGTGATTGCGTTACGGCACTTCGAAGAATTAACCAATATTGAAACAGCCAGTGTTTTGAAACTGCAACCCTCAGCAGCAAGCAAACGCTATCTCCGTGCGATGAGTCGGCTATCCCAGTTGATGTCCAAATTTGAAGACTCACAGAATGGAGACGAAGCATGACTCACGATAATCGAAGCCGCCATGACGCCGAGGCAGAACCAAAGCAATCACCACCTCCCACAAAAGCAGATCACTTCGATCTCGACCAACTTGGAGAAGAGTTTTCCAAAGCGATACGTGAAGGCAAGTATCCGCACATTGATGCCTATACAAAACGGTACCCGGACAATGCTGATGAAATCCGTGAACTGCTGGAATCAATCTCTCTAATTGAAACATTCAAGCAATCAAAGAGTGCCGTTTCAGACGCTTCCGCACGACAACCCGCATTCAGGGAACTCGACGACTACAAGATCATTCGTGAAATTGGTCGTGGAGGAATGGGCATCGTTTTTGAAGCCATCCATGAACCACTGGGCCGAAAAGTCGCCATCAAAGTATTGGCGAACAATCTTCTAGGTGAATCGAAACATCTGGTCAGGTTCCGGCGTGAAGCACGTGCTGCAGCAAAACTGAGGCACACCAACATCGTCCCCGTCTTCGGCGTTGGAACCAGTGGAGAACATCACTACTACGTCATGGACTACATCGATGGTCTAAGCTTGCATCAATGGTTGACATCACTAGATAAAGATCTTTCACCAGCAGCTCCAACTGTCGATGCCGAATCAGCCAACACGTTTACCGGCGTTAATACCAACAAGCGATTTGATACAGATACCCTAAGGCAACCGGGCGTAGACGCGTCGCTAGTTAAAGACACTTCAGCCTACCAGCGTTGGGTTGCAAATCTTGGTGTATCTGCATCCGATGCATTACACTACGCCCACTCACAAGGCGTTCTGCACCGTGATATCAAACCGGCCAACTTGCTGCTGGATCGACACAACACACTCTGGATTGCTGATTTTGGTCTAGCCAAGCTCGCAGAGCAAAATGCGGTCACCGCAACCGGAGACATCGTAGGCACTCCCCAATACATGCCCCCCGAGTCATTTGAGGGCAATTATGACGTACGTAGCGAGGTCTACGCATTGGGTCTGACGCTCTATGAACTGCTCACGCTACGGCCAGCCATCGAAGGCAATGGCACGGCGGACATTATCCGCAAAGCAACCCGAGGTGTGGCAGTGCGTCCGCGGAAAGTCAATCCAAAGATCGCCCCAGACTTGGAAACGATTCTCCTCAAGGCTTTGTCACATGATCCTGAAGATCGATACAGCAGCGCCGAAATGCTGCGTGATGACTTGACTTGCTTTCTAGCAGATCTCCCCATCGCAGCCCGAAAAACTAATCCTGTAGAACGAATGATTCGCTGGTCTCGCCGTGAACCCAAAGTTGCCGCCCTCACCACTGCTACATTTGCGTTGTTGCTTGCACTTGCAGGTGTCTCAGCCCTGTCTCTTATACACATCTGACGCTGCCGACGACTCCTTACGTGTAGA
>CAJXTM010000338.1 GCA_913061385.1 uncultured Rhodopirellula sp.
TCTACACGTAAGGAGTCGTCGGCAGCGTCAGATGTGTATAAGAGACAGGTCCTGCCGTCTCCGAAAACAACAAGTAGCTCGTTTGCAATATCTCGCAGCTTGGGCAGTGGGGTGTTTTGGAAGTGTTTAATTAACGTCAACCAGGTTGGCAAAGCATCAAGTTTCTTGCGACCTCGAAGTGCCGCTGCAATCCCCTCGAGATAATCAAGGGCGGAGGCTGGTGATGACTCTCGGGCAGATTGCAGTAATTTTGTAATGTAGCTCGGAGCGGTATCAATTTCGGATGCGAGACGCCGGGAAATGTGGCGGCGAATGGTTGGATTCACCGTCGTCCTTGCAAGTTCCAACGCTTTGGTTGGGGCGCCGAGGACAGCAGGTTCGATACCGTACCAGACCATCAGAGGCTGAACTCGATCATTGAGATCCTCTGAGTGATTTGCGAGGGAATTTGCTAACTCCCAGCGTTCTGCCTGTGGCAGTTTTTGCATTGCAGAGGCGAGGAACAGACGCACTAAAGGGGAGGGTTCAATGCGAGCAAGCGTAGAGAGGACATTGCCAACATTCTTTGACCGAGAGGGGGAATCGACGAGCAGCTGTACTGCCCAAAGGCGGATATGTTCGTTGGGGTGGTTGAGTTGTTGAGTGAGCCATTTTTCAGATGCAGCATTGATGCTGTGCAAACACCACAAAGCCCTAAGCTTTCGGGTTGGTTGGTTGTTTGTCTTGTAGATTTTCAGTAATTCGTTGGTTGCTGCTTCAAGATCTGCTCCCGCCAAGGCTTGCTCTTGAAGTCGACGTCGGGCGTGACGGACATACCAATCATTTTCGTGAAGCTGAAGTTGGGCGAGCTGCAATGGACTCGCGCTGTGCAGGTCCGGATGGGTTGTGGCGAGAGTGTTCGGGGTGGAGTCACGAGAGTAAATTATTTTGTAGATGCGACCACTTGATCGATGTACTCCATCTCGGTCGTGGCACTCTCCTAAATCAGACCAGTCCGTGAGATACACATCCCCATCTGGGCCGTATTTCAGTTCAACCCCGCGGAACCACGGATCATTTGCGATGAGAAAGTCTTTTCCGTGAGTGGCACGATAGCTGCTGCCATCACGGATCAAATTGTCCATGTTGACGCGTCTTCCATGTGTGTTGCACATGAACATTGCGTTGCGGAATTCGAGTGGCCACTTACCACCCAAATAGATCATGCCTCCCGCATGGGAATGGCCTCCCCCGTGGGGGTCATGTCGACCGTCGTATTTTTTGCGGTTTGCATTGTTGGTTAGGCCGGGATCGCCGAGTGTGTCCCAGTGAAAGTGATCTGCTGTGGGTTGAATCAATTCGTATAGATTTGGATTGAAATCATCACCAAACATTCGCTCGTAGTGAGCCCCGGGAACAACATGCCACAAATGGTTGATCACGTTGTTGGTGAAAAACCATTGTCCGTGATCGTTGTAATCCAGGCCCCAAGGGTTCGTTGTGCCGTGGGTGACCACCTGAAACTCTTTGCGCGACGGGTGGTAACGCCAAATGGAACAGTTCAGCTTGATGCGTTTCCCACTGGGGGTGACCGGTGTTCCAACCAGAGAGGTATCGGTAATGCCATGCCTGCCGTAGAGCCATCCGTCGGGGCCCCACCGCAATCCGTTGACCATGTTGTGGCGAGCGCGGGTGCTGAATCCTTCAAGTGCAATTTCAGGTTCACCGTCGGGGACATCATTCTGATCTCGATCCGGGATGAACAAAAGATTGGGTGCAGATGTCAACCACACTCCGCCAAAACCGAGGGTAATTCCCGTGAGCCGTTGTCCCTCGTCCCAAAACACCTTGCGCTTGTCAAAACTTCCATCGCCATCCGAATCTTCGAGAATCAAAATGCGATCATGCAGAGTTAGATCGTAGTTTCCTTCGTAGGTGTAGCATTCGACGACCCAGAGCCGTCCTTGATCATCAAAGTCGAATGCAATTGGTTGGTGTACCGAAGGCTCTCCCGCAAAGAGCGAGACGGAGAACCCGGTGGGGACGGAGATACGCGATGCGGACTGTTCGGGCGCCGGTGGGTGTTCACCTGCGGCTTGCGTGTTTACTGCATTGATGGTGTCAGACTGTTGGGCCAATGATGCAAGCGGAGTGCAGGTAACGATAATGAACAGTAATCGACAGAGGTGGTGCATGTGTTTGATGGGAAAGATTAGATGGGTTTTATCAATGGGTCTCGGGATATTCATGAGTGCCGAGGGAACTCGTTCGCTGCCAACAGCCAGAAAATCCTTGTTGGACTGGTGTGCGGTGGGTAATCCCGTCAAGATCCGTTTGATGGTTAGGTATTCGCCTCGTGTAAGGGTGCCTGACGTTCTCCATGAGAGTTTAATCAATCCCTCTCCATATGTGGTGCGGAAGTGAGCGAGCAGATCAGGGACAACGGGTTGGCAAATTAAGTGTCCCGTTGTGTTGGGTTGTGAGTACCGGCGAATTCCGGAATCCGGCATCGCAAAATGGTATTGGTGGGCAACGGGTAGGGGAATTTGGTTTCATACCGGCTGCGCTGACTGCGAAGCTTCCCGATCTTTAATTGGTAAAGTCTCATGGGGCAACATGATGACACAACAGTCGTATATTGCGGGGTGTTGATCATCTGGTCCCAAAAATGTGACGAGTGACCTTTCCTGTGGTTCATGGGGCCGCCGCCGCTAAAAACGGGTTTCACAGGCCAGTTGATCCATTTTGCCTGTTCAGAGCCATCAAAGATATCCAGAATCTTGTTTGGTTTGCTGCTCTGAAATGTGTTGCCTGATGTGTCGAAATCGGTACGCTTGGATAACGAACCGACGGTTAAGTCTGTGTTCCTGCGGAAAACATTCGTCTAATGAGAACATGGTGGGTTTGCGACCCGGCTGTTTGATTAGGTTGGGAGCGTGCCACTCAAACTCTGAGTGAATATCCGGTCATGTTTTCCTGAGTCGATGGTCCATCGCATCAGAAGGTGTTCAATGTTGCTACTGACAAGTACGTATCGAATGACAATGTTGATCGCTGTTGCCGTTTGCACACTTCCAGCGTTTTCGGTTGCGGAGGGTCTGCCCAGTCAAGGCGAGCCTGGACTAACGCATCCTCTGGCGGCGACCATTCAATATGCGGAAGAACGTCAAACCTTCATAAAAGATCACGTGCGGACCTACAGTTGCCAACTGGTCAAGCGTGAACGCATCGGAGGGAAACTGCAGGCTTATCAATATGCAGATGTGAAAGTTCGATGTGCAAGCGAGCAGAGTGCGGTCGATCCTGAACCAATGTCAGTTCTGATTAAGTTTTTGGGACCAGTCAGGCTAAAAGGCCGAATCGTATTGTTCACCGATGGTGAGCATGACGGACTGGCATGTGTGCGAATGGGAGGGCCAGGTCTTTTTAAGAATGTTGAATTGAAGGTTGACCCGAATAGTGAAACTGCCAGGCGGGAGAGTCGTTACCCAATCACGGATATTGGATTTGATCGAATCATGCAACGACTGATTGATCTAGCCAAGAACGATTTGCGATCCGATCCCGATGCAACGAACACTAATGTGAGTTACTTTCAAAATGCAAAGCTGAAAGATCGCAATTGCACGCATATTCAGGTTGTGCACCCAGTGCAGTCAGATCAGTTCACTTTCCACAAAGCGAGCCTATACGTTGATGACGTGCTCAACGTACCTGTTCGTTTGGTTGTCTTTGACTGGCCCACGTCAGCAGGCGGAAAACCCAGATTAGTCGAGGAGTACAACTACATGAACCTGAAACTCAATGTAGCTCTTGATCCCGATTTGTTTCTGAAGTCGCAATATTTCAATGGGAAGTAGACCAATTCAACAGGTGGCTTTTCACTCATCATTCAAGGCCAGATTGATTTGTCTACGGAGCTGTGAAGTTGTTTTGGAATTTGTCGGATCGCCCAGAGTCCAGAGGGCAATGGTGTATTTGCCTGTGGTGAGGTTGATTTGAAGGGCGGCTTGAGCAGGCGGCAAAGAGCCATTGTGCGAAAGTTTGATCCTGTCATCGATTACAGTGCGTGTCCATCCATATCCGTACCGCTGAGCTTTGTAGGGTTGGGACACATAGTTCGACCACGTTGATTGCTTCATCACTGGTTGGTCTTCTGCCATTCCTCGCTTGGCAACCATTCTCGCAAATCGTTGCAGGTCTTCCGCAGTGGTGTGAATGCTGCCGCCAATCAGGGGAAGTTTCATTTCTGATCCGAGTAGGTGCGGTGAGGGCACTTTTGAAACGCCCCCCGTAGCTACTACGCTATTGACACGTTGGTTTGGAAAAAATGTTGTGCTTTTCATTCCCAGTGGTTTGCACAGCTTGTTCTGAAGGATGCTGTCGAAGGGCTGCCTGACTGCTTTTTCGGCAATTGCTCCAATCAAACAATACCCCGCACCACTGTATGCGTATCGAGTACCCGGTGTTGAGGTCAATGGTTGCTTCGTAATCAGGTTGACCGACTCTGATAGTGTCATGCGAAAGTTGCGGATTGCTTTAAATTGGTCCGCGTTGAGTTTCTGTTTTTGTGAGTAAATCCCGCCCCGATGGGTAAGCAATTGATCAAGCGTGGGAGAATTCACATTGCTGCCGTCAATCAAAGTCGGCGTCGTGATTGCTGGCAGCCACTTGTCGGTAGGTGAATGCAGATCCAGTTTCTGTTGTTCAATCAGTGTGAAAATGACGCAGGAGACCAGTGGTTTTGAGCACGATGCGATGCAGAACATCGTGTCATTGGAGACAGGTTCTCGACCCAAGGGTGAGACGAAGCCTAGGTTTACGCTCTTTGCTTCCGGTTCGTGCGTGGTTCCCCTGATCAGCTGAGCGCCGATGATTTGTCGTTCTTTGACTGCGTCAACGATTATTTCCTGAATGGTTTTCGCGTGTAGCTGGCAGGTGAAAAGCATTCCTGTGGCAAAAAACAGCAGCGGATGAAGGTGCTTGCGACTGCGAATAGAGTTTGTGAGTATGCGTTGGGTGGACATGAGTAGTAGGTCGCTGCGTGTCGTGGTAGCGAAATTTGCCTGGCCCATAAAAATCCAACGTGGTTGTCGAGTTAATCTGTAAACGTAATGATTCTAACTCTTTCCATGCCTCTCTTCCCGCATCTGGATTCATAGTCTGTTGGTTAAAAGTAAGGCCATACGAAAAATTGCCAAATCCGTCGGTGATGTGATTCGGATTCGGGGAGCGCGGGTTCATAACCTGCAGAACGTGAGCTTGGATATACCGCGAGATGCGTTGACGGTTGTGACCGGTGTCTCGGGCAGTGGAAAAAGCTCGCTTGCCTTTGACACTCTGTACGCAGAGGGGCAGCGGCAGTACATCGATAGTCTCTCGGCATATGCACGACCTGTCTCTTATACACATCTCCGAGCCCACGAGACCGAGGCTG
>CAJXTM010000339.1 GCA_913061385.1 uncultured Rhodopirellula sp.
AGATCAGCCTCGGTCTCGTGGGCTCGGAGATGTGTATAAGAGACAGCTTTAGATCCACAAGCTGCACGGAATTACGTAGATAATTCGCGACGTACAGCGTGTTATTATCGTTTGCCATCCGCAGGCCCATTGGCCGACCTCCCACATCAAGCCGATCAAACAGTTCACGGTTGTTCTGGAGCTTACGATCAATCAAATCCCCCGGACCGCCCTCGGCAACGAATGGCATCTCAGACAATTTGTAAATCAACAGCTCGTGCGTTCCTGAAGCTGATGCAACCAGCCATTCCTGATCATCACTGATAACAAGGTCATGTGGGTCCGCGACGGCCCGGCCTGGAACATCAAGCGAAATAGCCTCGCGATAAGATGCACCATCAAGCCTGACTCTGCCGATGCGACTGGCCAAGACCCAGCCACGCCGAATGTTCCCAATGGTGATTGGATTGGTGCGATAAACCATCCATGTAAAGTAGGCATACTCACCATCCGCTGACGTTTTCATCTGGCCGAGATTCGTGCCGTTCGCGAGCGGTTCCTCATACAGTGTCTCGCCACTCACCGTATCAATCACAGAAACGTCAGAGTCGCCACCGTTGCCGACAGCTAAACGCGAGTCGTCAGGCGACAGCGTGAGATATTTGGGCCACTGACCAGTTGAAATCCGCCGCACTACAGACAATTGCTCCAGGTCAACCTCCGCGACCTCGGCGTTTGCAACTTGCCCCACATACGCTCGTTTGCCGTCGGAAGTGACTGCAATACCTGCGGGGTCAAAACCGATGCTAATCTCACCCTTCAGAAACAACTTGCCCTCACGAACCTCAAAAAGTTGTAGTTCGCCTTTCCACTGTGTGGTCAGCAGAATCTTATTTCCATCGGGTGTGAATGCGATGTCAACGGGGTAGTCGCCACAAGGCAGTTCATCGACAAGTTCATGGGAGAGTGTGTCCACCAGCGAGATGGTGTTGGCGATTTGGTTCGCAGTCACCAACCACCGACCATCAGGGGAAAGTGCAAGGTCAACCGGCGAGCGATCAAGTGTCTTTGTGCCGCTCTTCTTCGAAATGTACAGACGACCGTCATCTCTATCACCACTTCGGATTTGGCGAACCGAATTAGCTTCAGGGATTTCAACGATAGCCGTGCCGGGTTGCCGCTCAACATCATTCTGAGCATGCGATTGGGTGCCAAGACTGGCGAGAATATCGCTTTGCCCGTGCAGCTCGGGAACGCCGTCGGACGCGGCTGCTGGGCGTGATGCCGTGGAAAGGGGTGCCCAAAACCCGCGGAAACCACCCTCCGCAAGAGTGCTTACTGAGACGGCCGCAATTGCAAGCATTCCAGCGAGAATGGCGGTTTTAACAGGGTGTCGACTCATGATCGATTACTCGTCTGCGGCGGTTGGACCATTAAATTCCGGGTTGTGCGAGGGCGTGGTTGGTCGCCCTATTCTCGAAGATGGCTCTACTGCGTAGCATACAGTTGTAGTGCCTTTGGCAATAGATCGCACATGGCGGTAGTCATTGGCATATAATTTAGCTAACGATCCCAAAAGTTTGTGATCGACCCTCCTACCTTCCAAAAGGACATCCCGTGAAGAATCTCTTTGTACTCGGCCTGGGTTTAAGCGTCGCGTTGGTCGTCAGCGGAAACGCCATGGCGGAGAACGCAGTAAAGAGTGGTCCCCAGCAAGGTGACCGTCTTGGAGTTTTCTACGTAACCAAGGTTGCCGGCGCCGAAAGCGACGGAGTCAGCAAAGGGCAGAACCTTTGTTACCGCTGCAAAAATGGTTCACGACCGCAAGTGATTGTCTTCACTCGCTCGACTGATCCAAAAGTCGCCGATTTGATCAGCAAGCTTGACAAAGCTGTCACGAAGAATGAGTCATCCAAGCTCCGCGTATTCGTCAACCTACTTGGCGAAGACAAAGAAGATTTGGCTGACGAAGCCAAGAAATTTGCTGTCAGCAGCAAGGCGAAAAACGTTCCCTTCGTCGTACCAAACGAGTTCGAGAATGGTCCGGACAACTACGGCATCAACGCCAAAGCTGCCGTAACCATCACGCTCGCTAGCGACACGGGCGTCAAAGCAAGTTACGCAGTGGCTGATGTGAAAGACCTGAACGTCAAGAAAGTAATGGGCCAGTTGAATCAGATCTTGAATTAAGTTCTGTCTCGTGACAACTGAGTCACCGAAGTCCACAAATGAGCAAAGCTTGGTCCTGCCCTGCAGGATCAAGCTTTTTTTAATGTCATTCTGGCCTTTGATGACCACGACAAAGCTACTTGAGCCTACCTTCATCCGCCTTGCATGCGATCTCAACCGGCACGACGCAAATACCCGTGGTTGGACGTTTTGGAAGCGTGCCCAAGGCTGGCTGGCCCTCCAATCGCGGCAATCGCCAACTCAAACTGGCCTAGTTCCAGTATCAATGCCTTGAGACGTTGAGCTGTGACCATGTCTGAATTCATTCCGAGCTCAAACAGCAATTCCTGAACCTCGCCAGCAGACATACATGTGACGACTTGTTCCGGTGTAGCTGCAGAGACATTTTCCGACTTCGCTCGGTTTGCTGTCTGATCTTCCATGATGCCCCCTCGTTTTGAAAGCAGCGTCCCTTCGGGAATAGGGCGCTCTCCGAGTCTGCGTTTGATGAAGAAACCGCATGTTGTTATCGAACTTACCGAGCGGTGTTGTTCACTGAAAAGCGTCCCGACGTAAGAAAGCGTGAGAAGATGCACTGATGCTAGCGGGTCGCGCCCCACAACGAACCCAATGCAAGCAAAGAAAACGCTTACTCGCGAAACTTATAGCCGACCCCACGAACGGTCTCGATCAAGTCAGCGGTGTCTCCCATCTTTTTTCGCAGAGCCCGGACATGCACGTCGATGGTTCGATCAAGAACCATGGTGTCCTCACCCAACGCCGCGTCGACAAGCTCGGCTCGTGCAAAGGCTCGGCCGGGCTGCCGAATCAACGTCTCAAGCAACTTGAATTCGCTCTTCGTCAGGCTAAGAGGCTTTTCATCGACCGTCACGACAAAACGTCGTCGATCAATCATCACACCCTGATGGGTCACTTGATCACTATCGTCTGCAACGGGTTCCCGGCGTCTGAGCAAGGCTTTGAGCCGCTGCAACAAAACCTTGTAGCTTTCAACTGGCTTCACCACATAATCGTCGGCACCCATCGCAAACCCGACGACTTGGTCTGATTCTTCGCTCATTGCGCTTAGCATCATAATGAGCGTCTCTTTGGTGCTGGGCTCACTTCGCAGCAACCTACAGACTTCGATGCCACTTAGACTTGGCAGATCAACGTCAAGAATCACCACGTCCGGCAAAGTCAACTTTGCTTGGTTCACGGCTTGACGTCCATCCGCAGCTCGCGAGACCTCGTACCCGGCCCGCTTCAGTTGATACTCCAAAGTATCCGCAAGCGGGGCATAATCCTCAACGATCAGGACCTTGATTGTGGCCATCGTGTAAATTGAACCAGTGTGAGAAAATCACAGCAGCAAGGCTGCATGGTGAGTTTAAGTCAGTCCTAAAATTGGACTTGAATTACCACCCTCAAAACACCCCCGAACCGGTTAATATTCGATTAAGAAGGCGTGATCGTTTGAAAGTCTCGCCAATTCAGATCAACCGGACGAGGAATCCTGCGTCACCAACGACTCGTCAAACACTGGCAACAGCACAACAAACGTCGCACCCTCGCCGCTTTGGCTCGATAGCCGCACCTCCCCTGCCATTGTCACCGCCAAATTCTTAACAAGAGCCAAACCGATTCCCGTCCCTCCATCGACCGTTTCCCGACGTTTGGAAACCCGATAAAACCGTTCAAAAATCCGTTCCTGCTCACTGGGGGCAATGCCCACTCCGTTGTCCTTCACGGCCAGTCGCACATACCCGTCGACAACGCCGACATCGACCGCAACAAACCCGCCTGGCTGAGTGTAGCGTACAGCATTACTAATCAAATTATTTGCGATGGTCACGGTGGCATTCAAATCAGCGTAAGCAATTACATCCTCACCCATGTTTGCATTGACAAACCGCAAATTGATCCCTTTCTGCTCAGCAACCGGTTGGTTCGTCATGATTGCTTCCTGAATACATTCCGTAACCGACACGGCGCCGAACTCGAAGTACTGCTTCCCTGCTTGCGCATGTGCCAACTGCATCATGTCTGCCACCAATTTTTCAAGCCGCAAGCACTGGGTTCCGATTTGTCGCATGAAATGAAACGCTGCATCAGGATCATCTTTAATCGCGTCTTCTACGGTTTCCGCGTAACCCTTGATCGCAGCCAATGGAGTTTTGAGTTCGTGAGAGACGTTCGCAATAAATTCACGGCGCATCGCCTCCACGAGTTGTGCCTCGGTAACATCGCGGAGCCCCATCACCAGACTACCGCTGCGATCCTGCACGATGAGGTCAATGCGCACATGAACGGGACGAACAGTGACTTCTGACTGGACCTCCACCGAAAAATCTTGGGACTGTTCATCGGTCAAAGCACGCTGAAGAGAAAGGTTTATCTTCGGTAACCGCACAACTTCCACAAACGGCCGCCCCACCAATTTCTGATCTGGATCAAGGCCCAGCAGAAGTCGAGCGGCGGGATTGATCAAAGTGATATGAAGATCGCTCGAAAGCACCACCACGCCATCTTTCATGAACGAAAACGCGGCAATCGTTTCCTCTGTGTCACGCTTTACCAGTTCCCAGTCTACTCGAGAGCGGTCAATTTCATCTCGATACCGCCCAAGCATCAAGCGTGACTCGATCGCAAATTGCTGCTTCGCCCAAGCCAGCCGATAAAGCAGGACAAAAATAGCCAGCAACCCAACGAGTACGATTGGGAACGCCACCCACCCAAAGACCATGCAGAACAAAGCCACCGCCACGGCACCAACAGCCCAACCGTACTCAAACCTAGAAACACCCTCAAATTCGTGGGGAAACAATTCCAGATCCTCACCTTCCGTTTTTGGTTCCTTCATTTCCGATCAAATATTCTGCGGCAATTTAGATCCACAGCCTCAAGAGGTGATTGAACACGGCGTACCCGCAACATCAAGCAAAAAAACTCCCCACTGCCCACACCGGATTTGAGCTCAAAACGCATCCACACGAACACCGCAGCCAAGCCATGAGGTATTTGCAGAACAGGAACATGGCGAGTTTAGCAACGACAACCGCCGCGAAACAACAGGGAGCGGTTCGGCTGTCCCTAAAACCGTCTGGCAAACACTTCACTCCGCATTCCTAATTCCTGTTTTTTCCTTTGACCGCCACGGGGCATCCGGGCCTTACCATCTGTCGTCCGATACAGTTCCACACGACTCCCGGTTCTGTCTCTTATACACATCTCCGAGCCCACGAGACCGAGGCTGATCTCGT
>CAJXTM010000340.1 GCA_913061385.1 uncultured Rhodopirellula sp.
GGTCTCGTGGGCTCGGAGATGTGTATAAGAGACAGGTTTCAGGATTGCTGGTATAACCATCTTGATCGTCGACTCACTGCCTATAAACAACTCAATGATCAGCAACTCCGCCACGCCATTTCTCTTGCCACCGCGATCGAGAATGGGGATGTTGTTATCTTTGAGAAATGGAACCGCGAGAGTTTGCGTTGGCGTCAGAAAACTGCTGCCCGCCCAGCAGACAGTTGACATGACAATGTTTTTCATAAACGGCATCTTCAAGAAATGGCGGGCGTGGAATAGATTCAGGCCTGAAGCAAAGTTGGTCAAAAGTCATTTTGGAGAAACAAATAGATGGAATTACAGGCAGCATTCGATCACTTGCTCTCCACTGAAACGCCACTTGATGGATTGGATGCTCTCGTTTGGCATAGTCTCGCAGCGGGAGCTACTGTGGGAAAACATCCATGGGCGACTGGATGCTTGACAACGATTGCAAAGAACGTCGACGAACAGTCATGTCCGAGCAGTCGGACCGTGGTGTTGCGTCGTTGTGATGTAGAAGCACACAGCATTGATTTTCACACCGATGTCAGATCATCCAAGGTTCAGGAACTGGAATGCGGTCAGGCTGCTGTTTGCTGGTTGTTCTATCACCCATCCACCAAAATTCAGTTGCGGTTGCAGGGAACGGCAAGTGTATTGAATGACAGGCAGGCAGATGCCGCATGGGAAACGGTTAGTTTGTTGAGTCGATCCGCATATCTGTCCTTTGAGCCACCAAGTAAAGCGGTCGCCGGTTCTCAGCCACCAAGTACCACGGAACGGTTCGTAGAGCTTGCGGAGTCTGAGAGAGGACGAGAAAATTTTCGTTTGGTCCGTACTCAGGTAGAATTGGTTGATTTGCTCTACTTGCGACAAGGAGGGCATGTGCGAGCCTCCATTGCGTATGGTAAAAAAAGTAGCGTTGAGCTTTCTTGGTTGGTTCCCTGATTGCAAACCGTAGTCACGCCAGCTAACGATCTGCTGTTCCTGAGTCTGGCTAGCAGGAGTTGCTCATCTCGCGGTGTTCCTCGTAGCATCTCTCTTGGTACTGATGGTCGGATTGCCGGTGACTCAACTGCGATTGCGAATTGGTTGATTGCTGGTGATGGTTGATTGCTGGTGATGGTTGATTGGAGGTAAAGCTGTTTTGTCCGTTCCATGCGACGCGAGGTTGGACGTGTTTCTACAGTGGAATGTCGAGATGCGGTGAGGTCACGCCTACTGACGATTCCTTTTTTTACAAAGCGAGTGCATCAATGTCGAACCAACCAACGGACTGGCAGGTCGAAGTATTCTTTGACGGGGAATGCCCGCTCTGTATGCGGGAAATACGGCTGCTGCGGTGGATGGATAGGCGACAACGTATTCGGTTCACGGATATCAGCACTGAGGATTTCTCTCCTGAGAAGTTCGAGAGGAGCATGAAGGACTTCATGGACGAGATTCATGGACGGTTGCCTGATGGTCAATGGATCGCGGGGGTCGAGGTTTTTAGACGTCTCTACGCTGCTGTCGGGTTGGGGCCACTAGTTGCGTTGACCAAGGTGCCGGGGGTCTCTCACGGGCTTGAAGCCGGTTACCAGGTCTTTGCAAAAAATCGTCTGCGATTGACCGGGCGATGTGATACCTCGTCCTGCAACGTCGGGGCGAGGACGCCAGAATCCTCTAATGTTACGAAGTGACTGACACCCGAGCTTTGGTGGTGGCGTTCTTTTGGGGAGATTTCACCGCGATAGCAGTCAAGCGAGCACTTGGTGTTTCGGTCTCCCCCAAGCGGTCGCAAGCCGAACAACTGCTTCCAAACGTTGTATTGCCATTGGAAATGAAACGCGTCCTTGCCCTCCTCACCATGCTGCTATTGCTGTTGGTCCCCTCGGTCACTGTGGAGCAGCAGCCTTTCTGTAGTCGCTCTACGCCTGGGTGAATGCCGGTCCAAGGTTGTACAGCCGACCAGTCAGCCCGTGATTAGCACCAATGTTCACATGGAACGGTGTTTTACCTCGGCCGACCGATTGTCATCAGCAACAGCTGATCCACGACGGACTAATTTTTGAGGCTGCCCGTTGCCCACAGGATGCCGCGCGAGACAAAGTCCAAATAACGTTCGTCGGCGACGGTTTCATTTTGGTGGCCAAGTGAGGTGCTGAAAATGCGAGTTTTCTTTGGCCCGTATTCATTCGTCCAAGCAACCACGGCGCTGGCCTTGCGCGGTTTGGCGTCAGGATTCTTCTTGAGCTCTTTCTTGTTGGGCTGTGTCACTTGGTCACCTTTGACTAATACCGAGGCGCCGCTGTAAACGCGCACGTTGTTGTACAGCTCTTCATTAATGGTCTTCCAGTTCTTGAGTCCCTTGGTAATCGGGTGTTCTTTGTCATCAAAGATCACATCAATGGGCGTCTTGGGTCCATGGCCAGTCGATTGAACACCCAGCATCTCGTACCACGCTGCATTGTCTGCATCGTCAGTGACGGGAGCTCGGAAATTGCCAAAGCGATAACTGTGCATTGCACAGTGCAGATTAACGGCGGGTGTTCCATTGCGATGGGCATTAAGGATGCGATCGATGTAGGGTTTGTCGGTGACGTTCGCGGAACACTCGTCATGGATCACGACGTCATAGCCGTTGGCCCAATCGTCAGATTCGTAGATCTTGAAGGTCGCCTTGGTGCTGGTGTCTGAGCTTAGCACGACGGTTACTTCAGAGTTAATGCGTTTCTCGAGTCCCTCTTTCAGCAGCCTTGTTTGTGCGGGGTAATCGTGACAGCATCCTCCAGCGACTAGCAGGATTTTTAATTTCTTATCGCTTTCGTCCGCGGCATTGACGCAAGGAATAAGGCTGACAGTGATGATGCCAAACAGGCAGCAGGCTACCGATCGCAATGTGATGGAAATTAAGGATTGCAATGAGGGCATCAGGTATCTCTGTGGGAATGCAGGTGTAGGGGCAGGAATGGGAATTTCCAGTTTAAGCCAGTTGGGTTTTGTTGTCGTGCTACGCGGGCCTTGTTTCTTGGCATTATTATCAGACTTGGTCGGTGGTGCTGGTTTTATTGCTAGGAAGTTGACAGGCTGCGAGTGATGTTTCAATTGTCTTCTCTCTCGCGGTCTGTTGTGGTGGGATGCCATCTCGGGAAATTCGTTCTTTTGTTTCTTCATGTTCAGGTAGAAATCAACTTTATCCGCTACATTCTGGGCTTTGAGAGATTCGTGTTGCAGGGAAAATAAATCGCATGAAAATACTGAACACAATCTTGGTGCCGTTCACTCTGCTTGCCTTTTGTGTCATTACCAGTTCAGGCAATGCTGCAGAGCCACGCGGTTTTGTTGGCAGTAGCAGGGCAATATTGGGAACGCTGTCCAATTTGTCGGCTTCGGCACGCCTTGGAGATTTCGATGGTGATGGCGATCTGGATGTCGCCGTCGCGAACGGTCGGCATTGGCCTCAGCAGAACTTTTTATTCCTGAACCAATTGCGAGGCCGATTTAATGTGCAGCGGCGACTAGGCGCTGATTGGCGAACTACCTACGCCACTGAAGTTGCTGATTTGGATGGTGACGGCGATTTGGATATCGCAGTGGGGAACGATATGGCACCCAGTCAAGTGATGTTGAATGATGGCACTGGTCGCTTCACTCACGGAGCAACTTTTGGTGGCCTGAGTAGTGTTCGTAGCCTAACGCTTGCTGATTTGGACGGTGACAAGGATGTGGATATTCTTGCTACCAGTCGCGGAAAGCCGAACCGTATTTTTCTCAATGATGGCGGCGCAGGGTTCGGAATCGGAAAAACGTTTGGCGGTCCCAATGATTCAACCATCAGCGTAGCTGTCGCTGATCTGAATCAAGATGGGCACAGCGATTTGGTGCTGGCGAATCGGGACGGGCAGCAGAGTTATGTATTGCTGAACGACGGGCAGTTAGGTTTTGAAACGAAGGTTCACTTCGGGGGAAAACGTGATGAAACGCGGGCAGTCGCGGTCGGTGATGTCAATGGAGACGGGATTTTGGACCTGGTCGCTGGTAACATTGGGCAACCCAATGCCCTGCATATCGGAAACGGTTCAGGGGGATTTGAAACGGGAGTCCCGTTTGGTCGTGTGGATGGTCAGACTTACGCAATTAAGCTTGCAGACATGAACAATGATCAATCACTTGATATCGTTGTTGGAAACGTGAGTCAGAGTAACGCTGTCTTTTTGAGTAATGCTGCCTTCTTTAGTGATCAGACTGGGGACGCATTTTCCGAGACGCGCTTTGGAGCTGAGTCTGCTGCAACTTACGGTCTGGATGTTGGGGATCTGGATGGTGATGGATTTGGCGATATTGTTACAGCCAACTCGGGGTCCCTTAATCGTATTTTTTTGAATCGCCCACAACGGTAATCGAGTGATGTCAATGCAACTTATCCGAATCAAATCGCTCTTGGTGTCATTTTTGTTCGTGTTTTCGAGCAGTCTGGCGGCAGAGCGAGATGCCGGCAGCAGTAAACTAGACTGGCCTTCGTTCCGTGGTGTGGGTGCCAAGGGAATCGCCGATGGGTTTGCACTGCCGACCTCTTGGAATGCTGATCCTGAGAAAGGAGAGGTAACGGGAGTTCTTTGGCGTGCCGAGGTCCCGGGGTTGGGGCACTCAAGTCCAGTCGTCACTGGGAATCAAGTGCTGATAGCGACAGCGATCGCCGAAGAAGGTGATGCACCTTTGCAAGTTGGACGGGGTGGTCGTCCTGATGCAGCGGATGATAACGGGACGCAGAGTTGGGTTGTTTTGTCCTACGACAAAACGACCGGCAAAGAGTTGTGGCGTTCAGTTGCACATCGCGGTGTGCCAAGAGCAACGCGACACGCCAAGGCGACGCACGCAAATACCAGCGTGGCGGTTCATGGTGACCGAGTGGTTGCTTTTTTGGGATCAGAAGGTCTGCATTGTTTTGACTTGCAGGGCAAGCGTATCTGGAGCCGTGATCTGGGTGTCATTAATATCAGCAAGTACGGTATTGGTTGGGGGTACGCCAGTTCGCCAGCGATTCATCAGGATCGCATCGCGGTGGTTTGCGATGACCCCAGTCAGCCCTTTGTTGCAGTGCTTCGGCTCTCGGATGGCGAAGAAATCTGGCGGCGGAAAAGAGATGATGATTGTGAACGAAGTTGGGGAACACCGGCAATCTTTTCACACTCAGCGCGCACGCAGGTGGTAATCAACGGCTGGCCTTGGATCGTGGCTTACGATTTCGACAACGGTAAGGAGCTCTGGCGGATTCATGGTGGTGGCGACAACCCTGTGCCTACACCGTTTGAAGCCCACGGGAATATTTTTATTACCAGTGCTCATGGTGCCCAGTCTGTCTCTTATACACATCTCCGAGCCCACGAGACCGAGG
>CAJXTM010000341.1 GCA_913061385.1 uncultured Rhodopirellula sp.
AGTCGTCGGCAGCGTCAGATGTGTATAAGAGACAGTCACTAGCCCGTGTCCAGTAACCATCACTATTGATCAGTGCCATGTCGACGGCAAGAAACCAAAGCGCGCCATCAACATCCAGCACGCCGTTCAGTTTTTCTTCCAGCTCTTCCGCGGGTGTCTCATTTAACAATTTGCATAATGCAATCAAGTCACGCCATGACTGCTCATCATCCTTCGATTTGATCTCGAACCGTTCGCGATATGGCCCGATTTCTTCGCCAAGGTACCGGAGCCCTCCATCACCTCGAGGACTACCATGCACTTTCCAGCGTGCGCCACTTTTGGTTCCGTAATTCGTTTTAACAAAATCGTTATTGAATTGTTCGACGTTGCAATACACTCCCCAGCTTTCACCATTGATTACCACGTTCACGAAGTTCGCTCTTGGCGTAGGAATCTTTGAACCTGCAATTGCGGAGTACAACACGGTGCTCATCAGTGATGCATCACCGTTACAGTTCAACAGATTTAATGTTTTGAAACCATGAAGCCGCTGACCTGAATCCAAATAGTCGATCGATATATTCAGCGACCGCTTAAGACCTGCCGGGATGCTGAAAAAAGAGGACGCACCACGAAAACTGACCCCGACTTCTTTGTAGTCCGTACCATCGACGGTCAACTTGGCTGGGACTTCGACATCAGTCGGCTTGAAAGCAGCCAATTCCTGCTCCCAATCATCGCTTTCGAAAGTCAGAAACAATGTGCGCAAGACGGCAGGATCATACAGCGGCTGATCGGAATACTGAGTAACTTCGCCAGGCTCAACACGCGGCCCAGGCTTACCCTCGGCCACCGTTCTTCCTCGCCCGCCTGGCCCACCTCTGCCTCGACCGCCTTGGGCATCATTTCCACCGAGCGTTTTCTTTGCCTCTGCCCTCTCCTCTGTGTTCAACCGGCCATCACCATCGGCATCAAACTTTTCCACCAAGAGCTGATCTTTTGCATTGGGGCCACCAGGCCCACCGGGACCGCCACCACGACCGCCGGTGCCTCGTCCACCAAAGCCACTTCGTCCACCAAAGCCGCCACGCCCACCAGAGCCACCGCGTCCACCAAAGCCGCCGCGGTCATCACCCTGCGGTGGCCCCAGTTCTCCTCCACCTGGTGGTTGTGCAACTAACTCGATGTCGATGGTAAGCGTCGCTAATGCTGTGACCAGCAAAAGAACCGTGAATCGCGTGCCGTACATCTGTTAAACCCCGCCTGTTCTATCGTAATCGTCGTAATTTGAGTTCACTACTGCTTGTCTAACGTAAGCCACGATTGGTAATCCACCAACGCAACCCAAATTCTAAACGTGGAATCACCGACAGGAGAATTTATCGCATGGAACCTGCTACCATCCCGGTAGTCCCAAAATTGCGGTAATATTTGCATGTGGACCTCGTCGGTCGCTCGTCGCAATCGACTCCATGTACACTCATCTCGGCGTTTTCCTGAACATTGAACCTTACCCCATAATGGCAATTTCCACTGTGAAACTACATCTACGCTACTGCTCTGCCTGAAACTACGAACCCCAAGCCGTCAGTTTGACGAGCAAAATAATTACTGAATTCAAGCAACAGATTTCATCGTTTGATCTCGAACCCTCCCGTGGAGGATGCTTCGAACTTACCGTTGATGGTCAATTAAAGTACTCGAAACTGGAAACTGGTGAGTTCCCTGAAGAATCATCAATCATGGACCAGATCCGGCAACTTTTGGAATAACCTAGTCCCCTGACTTCGTAAGCACTGCCTTAAGGTCACCTCGAACAGATTTTGACTTTCACGATGAGGCAGCAGGATCTAGAATTGGGTTCCCACTTTATTACCCAATCAGCCACCTTATTCTCCAATCACATAGTTCCTGATGCCTGGACCATTTCGCCACACACACCCGCCCAGCAGACAGAAACCCTGCGGTCGCCGAAGCCTGCTGAAGGGAGCGGGATTGACGTTCGCACTGCCATGCCTTGAATCCGCTCAACCACTGGCAGCCGAAGACTCCCGAGCGGTAGATCAACCTCAAACAGCAAAACGCTTGGTCTGCATTGGATCGTATCTCGGGCTGCACCGTCCCGCATTCTACCCGCAACAAACGGGTGCCGATTACGAACCATCACCCCTGCTCTCAAAGCTTGCGTCCAACCGCGACGACTTCACGGTCTTTTCTGGTTTTGACCACCAGGCTGCCAATGGTCACAAGAATTGGGACAATTATCTTTGCGGAAAAAAGATTGGTGATGTCAGCCTCGACCAAATCGCCGCTAAAAAGATCGGTACGAGGACACGCTTTGATTCGATCCAACTTTGCGCGGGTGACATCCCACCCCAACGAATGATTTTCAGCCATGCTGGCGTCCCCCTTCCGATGATCAATCGGCCCAGCGTGCTCTACCACAAGCTATTCGCAACTGCTGATAGCCGCGCCCGTAGCGAGTACCTGCTGCGAAGTGGGAAAAGCGCGTTGGATCTTGTCAGTGAAGATGCCAAAAGACTGAAAAAGCAAGTGAGTCAGGCTGATCGCCAAAAGCTGTCCGAGTACTTCACCTCGCTGCGAGAGCTCGAAGATCGCATGTCCAGGCAGTTGAATCATTTGGCGACCAGCGATGTAGAAGTGGAATACGAGTTGCCAACTTATGATCCAGTTGCTCCCACTTTGATGCTGGAATGCGAGCAGATCATGTTTGATCTGATGGCGTTGGCTCTACAGACGGACTCCACGCGTGTAGCGACCCTGTTCATCGCCGGACTTGGGCAGGTATTCACGCTTGACGGCAAGACCATGCGAGCGGGTTATCACGCACTATCACACCATGGCAATGACCCGGACCTGATCCGTGATTTGATTCGCGTTGAGACGGAACACATGATGTGCCTGAATCGTTTCCTGAATCAGCTCAAGGAAAAAACAGATGCTGAAGGTCGTCCCTTGCTCGACACCACCGTTGTGATGTTTGGCACCGGCATGGGAGACGCAAGCCGGCACTCCAATCGCAACTTACCAACGCTGGTTGCCGGCGGTGGGTTCCAGCATGGCAAGCACATCAGCAACAGCGACCAGTCGCATCTTTTGGGTGATGTTTTCATCAGCATTCTGCGACAACTGGGATTAGAAACAGACTCGTTCTCGAATGCGTCGCGTGGAATTGACCAGTGGGCCTGACATCGTGCACATGACTCCCCCCATTCTCTCGTTCCGATTCTGCCGCACAGCCGCGCTGTTAGCGATGATTTTGCTGACGTTGGCCACCAACGTCACAGCAGTTCAGGCGGAATCACCAACTGCAGACACCAACGCGACAGCGATCACAAACCGTCATCAGCAATTTTTGACGCGTTACTGCATCGACTGCCACGACTCAGGGGCAGCAGAAAATGACGTCGTGCTCTCCGACGAATTCATTGACTGGTCCCAACCCGAGTCGCTTGCAAAGTGGGAATTGGTGCAGTCGCTGATTGACCGGCAGATCATGCCGCCGGCCGATGCAACACAGCCCGACAAGGACGAACGAAAACGGATGACGTCGTGGCTTGACGAGCAGATTCTGCAGCACAGTACGGTTGGCGGTACTCCCCTGCGACGACTTTCATCACGAGAGTATCAAAACACCATTGCATCCATTTTTGATTTAGCAACTTTTAAACTGCCTGCAAATTTCCCTCCCGACATTTCGGCACACGGATTTGACAACCAGGGTGCGGATCTGGTGTTGGCCGGTTCCCACCTGGAAGCGATGGCGGACACAGCCACTTCGATCGCTGATCTTTTCTTTCTGCCCTCAACTGCCCCGCCAGCTTCTCGTGAAGTGATCGCACTACCTGATGACCTGACCATCAGTTATTCGTCCGCGTGCCTGATTGATGGAGCGATGCGGCTTGCATCATCGGGCGGAAACCTGAGGCGACATGCCACTTGGCCCTCACGGTTCGCTGCACCTGCGACCGGAAAATATCTTATTGAGATCACAGCAACAGCATCGGAAAACGCCTCTCTCCCAGCGCAACTCGAAGCCAGTGCCATGACTGACGTGAGCTCGAAATCACGCGTCTTGCAACAACTGCAATTTGGCTCACCCGAGGCACAGACTCATACCTTTGAAGCGCGCCTCGAAAAGGGAGAAACAATCACTCTGCGATACACCAATGGTGCAATCGACTACGAAAACAAGCCTGCCTATCGAGATTTATTGACCAAACTCTTTGACGACGAACCTCGCCTTGCCGCTGCGTGGCATGCAGTCGGCCAACCTGCAAGAGGCGGCAGTGGCTGGGCTCGGGTCATTGAGCAACTAAAAGATCCTAACCTCAACGCCGCACCCTTCATCGAGCAAAAATCAAAACGCGAAGCCGTCGTTAAAGGCATGGTCAAGGACTCGGTAAAATCAGGCGAAACCCTTGTCTATCGTTATTTCGAGAAAGGACCTTTTCTTGGAATCAATCAACTTAAGATCAACGGTCCAATCGAAACCTATGCAGATAAAGAAGAAACCCTTCGCCTCCAGCGACGACACAACCTGACCGCAGGACTTTCAGACCAGAGTGCAGCACCAGAGATCCAAGCTTTCCTGACCCAATTCCTGAGCAGGACATTCAGGCGACCAGCCACTGATCGCGAGGTCACGGCTTACACCGCTTTGATTCAGCAGGAACGCAAGAGAACAAAGTCAATCGACCGCGGGCTGCACCTTGCGACTCGGTCTGCTCTGCTATCACCCGCATTTCTGTACCGCAACATCGGACCAGGCGAATTAACTGACAACGAGCTTGCAAGCCGACTGTCTTACTTTCTGAGTTCCAAACCACCCGATGCAAGGTTGCAGAAACTTGCAAATGGTGGAA
This sequence comes from uncultured Rhodopirellula sp., assembly GCA_913061385.1. Taxonomy (GTDB): domain Bacteria; phylum Planctomycetota; class Planctomycetia; order Pirellulales; family Pirellulaceae; genus Rubripirellula. The sequence goes on from CAJXTM010000341.1 coordinate 4,869, forward strand.
CACTCAAATCCTCCAAAGTTCTTGCTTCCCAAGCCACGCGTCTCAGTTCATCGAACACTTTTGCAGTTGACTTTACACGCCAATGGCTAGGACTTGATGCACTGGCTCACCTGATGCCAGACCGCCGACTGACCAGCAACTTCAAGGCCGAGCATAAAAAGTCAATGATGTCGGAGGTCCGACTGACATTCCAGCATGTGCTCAACAACAACCTGCCGGTTCACGATTTGGTGACACCTGACTTTCTTTTCACGGACGAGCACTTGGGCTGGCAACTCTACGGCCTGCCAGAATACAGACCTGCGGAGAAGGGGAAGCCCAACAAGATTGCCAAGGGCATGAAAAAACTCAGCATTGAGCGAGACTCCAGACGTGGCGGATTGCTCAGCATGCCAGCAGTCCTGATGGCAACTGCCAACGGCGTGGATACTCAACCGGTTCTGCGAGGTGTATGGGTGCTAGAAAACATTCTTGGCAGCCCGACTCCTGACCCACCCCTGTCTCTTATACACATCT
>CAJXTM010000342.1 GCA_913061385.1 uncultured Rhodopirellula sp.
ACGGACACCTTTGAATCCGGAAAACCCAGCGGAGGATTGTTACGAGGTGAATATCGCGCCCGCCGATAATCCGTTTCCTACGGGCGGTATTGTGAAACGTAAAAAGGCGAGTGAGTTCACCGCTGCCCCGGATGAGTGGCACTCCATGAAAATGGTGATGAATGGGAAGCGACTGCAGGTGTCAGTTGATGGGGCTGACGTTTGTGATTACACCGATGAGATTAGTGTGCCCGAAGGAAGGATCGGGCTCCAGCACAATTCTGGCCGGATCGAATTGCGCAATATTCGGCTGCGGCCACTGGGCTTGCAATCGTTGCTGGATGAAGAACTGACCCAGTGGACAAAGTATCCAGAAATGCCCGGAGAATTCACTGTGACTGACGAGGGTAATTTGCGAGTGAAAGGTGGAAGAACACAGTTGGAATCAAAGCAGTCGTTCGATGATTTCGTGCTGCTTGCCGAATACAAACTCCCACTTGATGAAATGAACTCAGGGATCTTTTTTCGATGCATTCCCGGCGACGAAATGATGGGATATGAATGTCAACTGAGCAATGAAATCAAAGACGGTGACCCCTTAACGCCAGCAGATTGTGGTACAGGAGGAATTTTTCGTCGGCAGGACGCACGTGTGGTAGCGGGGGAGACGGGTGAATTTGCCACCGTTGTGTTGGTAGCTCATGGCCCATCCATAGCAGCGTGGGTCAATGGTATCCAAGTAAGTGACTGGTATGATGATCGCAAAAGCGATGAGAATCCTCGTCGGGGTCTGCGAATCAAGCCAGGCACGTTCATGATTCAGGGCCATGATCCAGGCACTGATGCTCTTATCAAACAGTTCAATATTGCAACTGTAAACGAGACGAATGAGTGATCGTTTCGTGGCCCGCCATCCGTCGTGCACTTGATTGGGGCGATCTCGTACACACACAGGCCAAGACCGTCTGCCGTCAAAGGACGCGGTCAGTCATCGGCTGAGGATGCGTCTTTAATCACAAACCTGGCATGCAGTCGTGCTACCTGTTTCGCAAGTCCTGCCGACTCCACGCTTTGAACCACTTGTTCAAAGTCTTTGTAAGCTGCCGGCGCTTCATCTCTTGGATAGCGACGGCAATTGGTCAGGATATCGGCCTCGTCAAATGATGCGTCGACTTGTTGTTGGTCTAGGTCTCTGATTGCACGGCGGCGTCCAAGTCTCCGACCCGCACCATGGTTGATACTGTAGCAGCTCATTTCAGCACCCGGCAATCCAACCATCACCGCGGAACCAGCTTGCGGATTTCCTGGAAGTAGAATCGGATGTCCCGTATCTGCAAACGGCGTGTTTTTCAGTGTGGCGTGACCGGCAGGCAGCGCGCGTGTTGCGCCTTTTCGATGAACCCAAGTTGGAACACTCTTGATTGTCTCTTGCTGCGCAATGTTGTGGCTGATGAAATACACGAGATCACCTTGGGTTCCAGGAATGACTTCCTGAAATGCTTCCAGGACGAGCGCATTGATCAGCAGGTGATTAACCGTTGCAAAATTGGCACCCATCGCCATGTCGTTCAGATAGTTATCTGCTTCCTTGGTGCCGAGTGGTGCGTACACCAGCTGCTTGTCACCGGCTGGGTACGGGATTTTCCAACGATCAAATTGCTCTTCGAGTGCTCGGAACTGGCCTGTTGCAAGGCGATGTCCGATCCCGCGGGAACCACAGTGTGAAAGGAAAGCGATCTTTCGATGCTGCAGTCCAAAGACACTTGCGATCGACTTTGATTGCTCATCGTTTTGTATTTCGACGATTTCACATTCCCCAAAGTGGTTTCCCCCACCGTAAGAACCGAGTTGTTCAATTTTTTGGTTGTAGTTCCGAATACCTTTTACACGTTGAAGTTCTTCCAAGCGATGCCGAAGCGAGTCAGCATTCCCATCGTGCCCGGTATGAAATGCATCTTCGCATCTTTCGGTCCAGAGAGCGGGGATCTGCAATTCCTTTGTGACCCTGTGCGAGGCGCCGGTTGTCAGTACCTCGTTGCCGATCGAGTGTGCTACCCGTCGGCCTTGGGGAACGTGCCGCGAGCCCTTCCCTGCTCCGGTTGGGATGCGGCGACTGATCGCCTGAATCAATTCACGTCGTGTGCGTTTGTCATTGACTGCATCCTCCGGCAAGTTTGTTTGCAGCAGACTCATTGAACATTTGATGTCGAAACCTACTGGTCCCGGATAAATGTGCGTCGGCGAAGCCAAGACGCAGCCGATGGGGGCACCGTAACCACAGTGAGCGTCGGGGTTCAGAATGACTTCTGTAACGCCGGGCGCTTGCCGACAATTAACGGCTTGCTGCAGGCATGTTGCATCAAACGAATTGCGGATGGATTCGTTGCCAAAGACTTTGATGGGGGTAACGTGATCGCCTGCAGGTAGAATAGAAGTCGCATCACCTGTTGGAATAAGTTGATTCACTGGTCAGCCTGTACATTGGTGATAGAGGTCTGGTTTATCCTGCCAGACGCATGTCAGGAGTCAATCTGGGGCCTGCAGGTTCAGGGGCCGACCAAAAGTTATCGGCTTTTTTAAATGAAGAACGCGACCGCCAAAGTGCTGCAGACCATGCCGAGGCCAGCCGCCATCAATGCAAGCGGTAGTTGGGTTGTCACATGATCCATCAGGTCACAACCGGTAAACATGGAGGACAGAATTGTTGTATCTGAGATCGGAGAACATTGGTCACCAAAGACTGCGCCTCCCAGAACTGCACCGAAGCAGATGGACAGATAAGCCGGGTCCGCCTGGATCGACCAAGCAAGTGGCATCGCGATCGGAAATACAACAGCGTAGGTGCCAAAACTGGTTCCACATGCGAATGCAATCAGCATACATAGCATGGTCAATAAAGCCGGAAGTGCGATGGCTGGGACATTATCTCCGATCAAGCGGACCATGTAGTCCGCCGTATGGAGTTCTTTGGAAACAAAGCCGATCGTGACGGCAAGCCCTAGAATGATGGCTCCAATCGTCATCGTTTTGCAACCGTTTAGAAACCCATCCATGATGTCATTGATTCTCATGCCACGCAGCCATGCAAGCAGCATGGCGGACAGTAAGCACGCTATGAATGCCTCGTTGATCAGGTTTTTATCTGCGAGCACATAGGGAACGATAGCGATACTCAGCAGGACACTGATTGGAACCAAGAAGTCCAATAGGCTTGGTGTGTATCCCGGTGTGATTTCATTGGCCGGGTCGGAATCTTCACTTTCCACTTTTAGCATGGGTGACGCATCGTCAGCGTCAAGTTTTCCCGTTGTTCTGGCGCGGATTCGTGCGGCGGACATTTTCCTGCCCAGAATGGGCCAGACTTGAAGTGCGGTCAAAAGTGTCATGCCGACGGCAATGAAGCCGTAAAAGTTGTAGCGTATGCTCGTGAAAAAGAATTCAACACTGGTTTTTAGATCAGGAAAGCAACTTGGAACTGTACCCACCACGAGTGCAGCAACGTACGCTGGCCATGCGTTGAAAGGCAGGATGGTGGCTACGGGCGATGCGGTCGAATCGACAACGTAAGCGAGTTCCTCATGAGAAACACGATGCTTATCTGTCACTGGCTTGACGGTTGTGCCAGCCAGTACCGTACTGACAGTACCGCCTTGATGAAAAATACAACCCAGTAACCATCCAAACAGCATCGATGATCTTGGTCCTCTTGTGATGCTGCCACCCACGACCGTCGCAAAGTGCAAAGCGCCACCAGTCTTTTCCCAGATGCCCAGCAAGCCACCGAGGCACCACAGGTAAATCAGCAGAATCTGTGCATAGCCTGCCGTGCCTAAGGCCGGTATGAAAAAGTTTGCCACAAAATTGGCTTCCGAAATATCTCCGGTCTGGTACCAGAGTACTAGCCCTGCGGAAACAACCCCGAGGAAGAGAGAAACCAACACCTGCTTTGTAAGAAAAGCAAGCGTGATTGCTACGATTGCCGGTACCAGCGACAGAAAATTTGGATCGTCCATTTGAAATCTGTTGGTGTTAGGCAACGCATCCGTAGATGCTTACTGTGCTGATGGTCACGGAGATCGAGGTTGCTTTTGTTGCAGTCGGACAGGTGACGCTCACCGTCTGATCGAATGTTGTCAGTGTTGATGGAAGACAACGCATGGGTAATGCCGAACTGCTGACCCAGCCCTGGGTTTCGGGTAGTAACGCGACGTTAGGTTGTGAACCGTTGTTTCTTACTCGGTTTTCAATTCGGCTGCAAAACTACGCAGTGGTTTAGGAAGGGGGAAGTGTACGGACTCTTCGCGAATTGTTTCCAATTCCACAGTTGCATTGAAGTTTTCGACAAGGCAGTCAAGTGTTTGCTGGACGACTGATTCCGGTGCGCTCGCGCCGGCCGTCATCAGCACCGTTTGGTCTGCGTTTAATTCACTGAGTTCTAGATCCTGTGGTCCATCGATCAGAAACGCGGCAATGCCCCGATCACTGGCGAGTTGTTTGAGGCGTTGGCTGTTGCTGCTGTTCTGACTACCTAGGACAATCACCACGTCCGCGCGGTCAGCCAACAAGCGGACAGCTTCCTGACGATTTTGGGTGGCGTAGCAGATGTCTTCTTTTGGAGGGCTTTCGATTTCAGGAAAGCGTTCTTTGATTTTTTTAATGATCCGATTTGCATCATCAACGCTGAGGGTTGTCTGCGTCAGGTAGGCAAGCTTCGTTTCATCCTCAATGACCAACGATCGAACGTCCTGTTCGTCTTCCACCAAGATGATTGCCTCGGGTGCTTCACCCATGGTGCCAATCACTTCGTCGTGGCCCTCATGTCCAATCAGCAGAATCGTGTAGTTAAGCTTGGCGTACTTGATCGCCTCAAGATGAACCTTGGTCACCAGTGGGCAAGTGGCATCTAAAGCATGCAGGTTTCGGTCGCGTGCAGCAGCCCGAATTTCGGGGGAAACACCATGAGCTGAGAACAGTACCACACTATCGGTCGGCACTTCCTCAATCGAATTGACAAAGACGGCTCCCTTTTCGCGGAACTGATCAACCACATACTGGTTGTGTACGATTTCGTGGTACACATAGACCGGTGCACCAAATTTCTGTAGCGTCAAATCCAGTGACTCAATTGCCATGTTCACGCCAGCGCAAAACCCGCGTGGGGCTGCCAAAATGATCTTCATTCCCGTTCCAGTGCCGTATTCCAATATCGTGGTGCAGTTTTGACTCGTTCCAGTGAACCATCAGATTCTGGATCAGCAGAAGGTGATTCCAGAGACATTGATGCTCTGAGCCGCACTCAGCATAACCGTGTGGTGGCATCGTCGTCTAACCATGGTCAATCTACTGGTTATGACCTGTCTCTTATACACATCTGACGCTGCCGACGACTCCTTACGTGTAG
>CAJXTM010000343.1 GCA_913061385.1 uncultured Rhodopirellula sp.
GAGATCAGCCTCGGTCTCGTGGGCTCGGAGATGTGTATAAGAGACAGCAGTTGGTAGAGCACGGCCCTGAAAAGGCCGGTGTCGGCGGTTCGAGCCCGCCCCTGACCACTTTCTTGCTAGCTCTTGGCTCACCTCGGGGCGAGAAGCCCCGAAAAAGTCCGTGTTTTGCGGTTTTTCTGCCTGCATTGGGTTTCTCCCTGCCTCAGCACGCGACGTTTCGATTCAACTAACGGAACTTTCCGCATCCCAAAAGGGCGTTTGATCGATGCTGTCTAGGAGCTTTTTAACAGTTTTTCTGGCAATTTGGCGTTGAGAGCGGCGATCTCACGATCTCGCTCTACCCAACAAGCACCAGCATCAACTCCCAAAACAACATCGCCCAAGCTGCCCAAATCTATAGACGTTGATTGCTCTCTAATCGAACAAAACTTGGGGGCTTTGGAGAATTTTACAACCGTTCTTACCACGGTTTCGTCTTGGGTGGTGTCGATTTCAGACGCGAAAGGCTTTAGCCTGTGTCGCAGCGGGTGATCATCCCCGCATCTTAAACTCAACTCACAGCTGCTATTGAGTGGACCATGCCTACCCCACGTCTCGCACTTCTTTTGCTGGCCATTACTTGGCTTCCCCTTGGATCCCTCGCGGCCCAGACCAACGGGTCGACCACCCCGGATCAGCCCGTCGTCAACGAACCGGTCAACGAACCGGCCAACGAACCGGCCAACGAACCCGTTTCCGGGAATTCTTCGGATCAAGCTACTCCGCCGAGCTCAGACGAGGGCTTGCCGGAATCTCAGTCCTCCGGGGCGATGGAAAATGCCGAAGAAGTCGAGGCGAGCGTAACAGCAAAAATCGACAAATTGTTTGGCGCTTGGGTCGTCGATCCTTTCGCTGCTGTCCTGTTTTTTGATTTCTACACTGGTCCGCGTACTCAGGAAGTTACTGACGAACTCGGCAACACCGTGCTGGATGAAGCCGGAAAACCGGCGAAAGAGATAATTCAGCAAGGTTGGTTGCGTACGAAGGACAACCCAGATGGAATCAGCATTCCATTTGTGGTCGTTTGGTTACTGGCGGGGGCGGTATTCCTGACCCTCAGAATGGGCTTCATCAACATCCGTGCCTTCAAGCATGCGATTGATCTGACACGTGGTTTGTATGACAAACCAGGGGAGACTGGCGAAGTTTCTCACTTCCAGGCTTTATCGGCCGCTCTCTCAGCCACTGTCGGCCTTGGAAACATTGCTGGTGTTGCAATCGCAATCGGAACAGGTGGCCCCGGAGCCTGTCTTTGGATCATCGCGATTGGACTTTTGGGGATGTCTGCCAAATTTGCCGAATGCACACTCGGGCAACTTTACCGGACCAAAGATGAGGACGGGCACGTCCTGGGTGGACCGATGCGTTATCTGCAAACTGGTTTGACTGACATCAAGATGGCACCGCTAGGGAAATTCTTGGCAATCCTTTTCATGCTGCTCTGTGTCGGAGCCAGCTTTGGCGGTGGCAACGCTTTTCAAATTGGGCAGTCACTCGAGGCCATCCGTGGTGACGTCCCCATCTTACAAGATTTCCCCGTCATCTACGGCTTGATCATGGCTGCTTTGGTGGGCATCGTGATTGTTGGAGGAATGCGAAGCATTGGTGCAGTTGCGAGTAAAATTGTCCCTTTCATGTGCGGTGCCTACGTTCTTGCGGCCCTGTTCATTTTGGCAAATAACATCGCAGGCATCCCTGCCGCGATCAGCCTGATCTGGACAGAAGCCTTTGAACCCAATGCAATGTACGGAGGCTTTCTTGGTGTGCTTGTGATTGGTGTTAAACGCGCGGTATTCAGCAATGAGGCCGGCGTGGGTTCAGCAGCCATCGCCCACTCCGCCGCAAAAACAGATGAACCCGTCAGCGAAGGCATCGTTGCCTTACTGGAACCATTCATCGATACCGTGGTGGTTTGTACTATTACCGCTCTGGTCGTGATCGTTACCGGAGCCTACAACGCTCCCGAAATGGCAGAGGCGATTGCGAAAGACCAAGGAGCTAGGGTTACTCTGTTTGCATTCACCACCGGCGGCTATGACTGGTTCCGATACATTCTTTATGTTGCAGTTGTTCTGTTTGCCTACTCCACCTGTATCAGTTGGTCTTATTACGGTGAACGATGTTGGGTGCAACTGTTTGGAGCAAGACTGTCGATTGTCTACAAAATCCTGTTCCTATGCTTCACCGTGTTAGGTTCAATTGTGACCTCCGGCAACATTCTCGCCTTCAGTGACCTGATGATCCTTGGAATGAGCTTCCCCAACTTGCTTGGTGTCTTCTTGTTAAGTGGAATCGTCAAGCGGGAACTGGATAAATATTGGGCGAAATACAAAGCTGGAGAGCTTGAAATTGTAGAAAACGGGGACGCGGGGGAAGCTTAGTTAGTCCCTGCAGATTCATCTCTTGCTGAAAGCACCTGTATGACTCGCGTTTGCATCATCAATGCTGTCGGATTGACACCCGAACTGCTGAAACACGCCCCACGTATTTCAGCACTCGGTGAGTCACAGCCAATGCAGAGCCCAATGCCTGCCGTGACCTGCACATCCCAAGCAACTTTACTAACGGGAAAATCACCCCGCGAGCACGGGATTGTGGGCAACGGATGGTACTTCCGTGAGACTCAGGAAATCCGTTTTTGGCAACAGGCCAACTCGCTGGTCTCGGGAGAAAAGTTCTATGAGGGAGTTGAAACCGCCAAAATGTTTTGGTGGTTCAATCAGTCTGCCCCTGTGAAGTACAGCGCGACGCCCAAACCACATTACGGATGTGATGGCTCAAAAGTATTCGACATTCTCGATCACACGAACTGCGACCTGGTCAAGCGTCTCGGTCCATTCCCGTTTTTCTCATTTTGGGGGCCAAATGCTGGACTACCCAGCAGCAAATGGATTGCCGATGCGACCGCAATCGTGATGCGAGAAAATCGTCCCAAACTGACGATGTCCTACCTGCCGCATCTTGATTACGACTTTCAACGACTTCCGGAGCATGACCCCCAACGAGTCGCCGAACTAGATCAGTGCGCAGGCAGAATCATCGACGCAGCAAACGACATCGATGCACAAGTCATCGTTGTTTCAGAGTATGGGTTGGTGCCGGTCCAGCGGCCTGTTCATCTAAATCGCTACCTTCGAGAAATGGGCTGGTTGACAGTCCGACACGGCCCCTTTGGTGAAATGATGATGCCTGGTGAATCGGCTGCATTCGCAGTCGCCGACCACCAACTTGCACACGTCTATGTGCGCAATCCCGGCATGATCGATGAGGTCGCCAAGGCCCTGCAATCCGTTCCCGGAGTTGCCCGTGTTGCCCGCCCCGTTGAACTTGAACTCGACCATCCCCGCAGTGGCGAACTGATCGTACTTTCAGAACCAGATGCCTGGTTCACTTACTATTACTGGCTCGAAGATTCTCTGGCACCCGACTTTGCCCGAACGGTCGATATTCACCGTAAACCAGGCTACGACCCTTGTGAACTGTTCATGACGAGCAAAGTCAGGGCCATGTCGCGTCTGGCGCAAAAGAAGGTTGGAATGCGTTATAAGATGGATGTCATTCCGCTGGATGCCCAACTGGTACGCGGGAGCCATGGCTTGCACACCCCACCTGAAAAGGGACCTTTGATCGTGGGGCGTGGCGAACTTCCGGATGACATGCGGGATTTCAAGGCTTATGTCCAACACCTGCTGGCTTGAACGCAGCGATCAAAACCAGCGATCAAAACCAGCGATCAAAACCAGCGATCAAAACCAGCGCGGCGATATCGAGTCGCCACCCACACCTTGGACACATCTGCTCAGGAAGCCAATTCCGTCGCAACGGCATCGACTGGATCCGTACCGGGAAAATACTCGCGTACGACACTGTAGAACTCTGCTGAACCTGAAACCTTTGCCACGTGCGTCCGAAAGAACCTCGCTCCACGTTTTCCCTGCGCATAACAGCAGGCGTACTTGCGCATCAGAATGGTCCCCTTTTCTTCTCCAAACCGATCGATCACCAGACGGTAGTGGTTCAACATCACGTCCCGCTGTTCATCCAATGTTGGCTCAGGGGGAATTGCGTCACCTTTCAGTGCGGCGGCAGCCTGCGCGAATAACCATGGCCTTCCCAAGCATGCACGGGCGATCATCACGCCATCCACATCGTAATTCTGGAATGCGGCTACGACCTTCTCGGCAGAATCAAGATCGCCGTTACCGATCAGAGGTATGTTTCGTAAGTGTTGCTTGATTTCACTGATCCGATCCCAGTCAGCGTGACCACGGAACATGTCATGAGCTGTCCTGCCGTGCACAGTCAATGCTGCCGCACCTGCCTCCTCCACCACCTTGGCAACTTGATTGCAATTGACCGAGTCGCGTGAACACCCCAGCCGAATTTTCGCCGTCACCGGTGTGGGTGAGCAGGCTTCCACCAATCGATGAATGATCTGAAACATGCGTTGAGGTTCACGTAGCAGATAACTTCCACTGTGGGCTTTTTCGGTCACCTGTTTGACAGGGCAACCAAAATTGATATCGACCACGCTGACCTGATATTCCTCGGTCAGTCGCCGGCCGACCTTGGCCATTGTTTCAGGATCGTTGTCCCAAATCTGAACTGCCAATGGCCGAGCTTCTTCAGCAACCCCCCACAAGCGGTCTGGATGCTCGGCCACGTGCTCGTCCATCCAGACAAATCCTCTTGCATTCACCATTTCGGTCGCCAACAGCCCAACACCACCAAACTGTCGGACCACCTCTCGAAAAGCAGCATTGGTAAACCCCGCCATCGGAGCTTGTAGAACGGGTGGATCAATAAGCAGATCACCAATACGCAAGGGCGGCACAATCATTGGAACTCAATGAGAAAAGCAGAAACCAAAAACAGCAATGAGAAAAACAGAAACCAAAAACAGCTGCGATGAGAATCGGCGGCAAGCCGGCACCAGCAAGTCATAACGCTTCTGACCCTGCCATTCTTGTCGGACAACAACCAGCTGCCAACGGCAGCTGGCCGAAAACCAGTTTATTTCTGACAAGGCCAGCAAGAGCAATTTTGCCCAACTCGGCATGACCCTGCAGCCCATTTCGCACTGAACGCCATCACAAAGAGTGAAATCCCGATCCCACCGAATCCGCGCTGCGATGTTTGACCAGCATCAGCATTGGGGGCAAAGCGAGCGTAAAAAACTCGAATGTAAAACTCAGCTATCACTGCTAAGCTCCATCCATTTCTCTTCGCACACGCCAAGATCCTGAGTGATTTCTGTCAATTGCTGATGCAAGCGGACTGCCTCCTCTGGGTCTGTCTCTTATACACATCTCCGAGCCCACGAGACCGAGGCTGATCT
>CAJXTM010000344.1 GCA_913061385.1 uncultured Rhodopirellula sp.
GTGATGTGTCCAACGTGAATGTCATCTGCGGGGGCATTATTTCTGCAGGTGATGCTGAGTTGATTCTTGCCCTGTTTGAGCGTTCCGCTCGGGATCAGGAAATCAGTTTGTATCTGATTTTCGTCACGTACTAATTGCCCAAGACGCTTGCTGTTAAGCGTGACCGTCCATGATTCTTTAACATCTGACTGCGTTAGGGTGAGTGTGCTTGGCGTATTGTTGACAACGGACTCGAAGTCAATCTCCAGTTGTTGGGCATCCGCCTGCTCGGGAAATGAAGCCCATTCCTGAGGCTCGGCGTTCCGCAGGTGGAACTGTTTGGGCTCGATCGAGATTGCCAAATGATCTGCAGCCCAAGTCTCTGTGTTCCAGACAAGGATTAACCAAGCGGCAGTGAAGCAGGCTACTGCGAGGCAAGCCGGGGGAAAACACACATGTGTCAGGTGTAAATCGCGAAACACATCTGGCTCGGTTCGGAATGCGTTGAGCTTCTTCATACGCTGTATTCTCGTTTTGGGTGCCGTTAGGTTTACCGTCTCTGCTTCAAAGATTGTAGGCAGGTGGTGATCTGATTCGTAGCGAATGCACTTGTTGCTGCAATTGGCCTACACGAATCTGATTCGGAAGTCCGTTCCAATGAGAGGGATGGTTTCATGATGGTCGTGTCGTGCGGGTGATTGAAGCTTTTGACGGCAAAAAAAACGATTTCACCGCATTTTGTTGCTGGGAACCCCGCAGATAGATACCAGCGCGAATCCTGACACCATAAACTCTTTGTCTGTTGGCAGGATCATTTGAGCAGTTTGTTGTTTTACGTTTATTGCTTCACAACGGGTAAAGAGTTCTTACATGTCTGATAAACCCAGGATTTTCTTGACGCGTGAGTTGCCTCCTAAAACGATGGAATTGCTGCAGGATCAATCGGTGTTGACGATGAATCATGAGGATCGTTACCTCACGAAGCAAGAAATCATGAACGGTATACAGGGAGTAGACGGTCTGTTGTGTCTGTTGACAGACGTGATTGACGATGAAATTCTCGCCGCCAATCCGGCGTTGAAAGTGGTGGCTAATTTTGCGGTTGGATTCAATAATGTCGACGTCGATGCAGCGACAGCACGGAAAATTCCGGTGACCAATACACCCGGGGTTTTGACGGAGACGACAGCCGATATGGCTTTTGCTCTGCTGTTGGACGTCGCACGAAGAGTATCTGAGGGTGACCGTTTTGTTCGTGCTAAGGCGTGGCATGGTTGGGGCCCACTGCAGTTTCTTGGTGCAGATGTCAGTCACTCGACGCTGGGATTGATTGGCTTGGGGCGAATCGGTATGTCGATGGTGCCGCGAGCGCGAGGGTTCAGTATGAACGTGCTGTATTGGAATCGGACCCGCTTGGCACCCAGCGAGGAGGCTTCGCTTCAGGTGACCTACTGTGAACTGGATGAGTTGTTGCAGCAATCTGATTTTGTATCGCTGCATGTAGCTCAGAATGATGAAACGCGATATCTGCTAGGGAAGCGTGAATTTTCATTGATGAAACCCGAAGCTCTTTTGGTGAACACAGCGAGAGGGCCCATTGTCGATGAGAAGGCGTTGGTTTCGGCGCTGCAGTCAGGCCAAATTGCAGGTGCTGGGTTGGATGTGTACGAACGCGAACCGTTGTTGGAGTCTGAGTTGTACGAAATGGACAATGTCGTCGTCGCTCCACATCTTGGAAGTGGTACGATTGGCACCCGGACAAAGATGGGGAATATGGCGGCTGAAAATTGCCTTGCTGCCTGTCGTGGACAACTGCCACCGAATTTAGTGAATCCGCAGATTTATGATTGAGACATTTGCTCCCCTGCTGTCACTTGCTCCTATCATCGTAGTCGCGATTTTTCTTGTCGCGTTGCGTTGGCCTGCAGCCAAGGCGATGCCATTGGCCTATCTGACTGCCGTCGTGGTTGCTCTGTTTTTCTGGAAGTTGAGTGCGATGCAGGTGTTTGCTGCTTCTCTCAACGGGTTAGTGATCACCTGTACGTTGCTGTACATCATTTTTGGTGCGATCTTGCTGCTGAATATGTTGACCGAGAGCGGGGGGCTTACCGTGATTCGGCAGGGCTTTACTAATATCACGCCCGATCGGCGTGTTCAGGTGATCATCGTTGCGTGGTTGTTTGGGTCATTCATCGAAGGCTCTGCTGGCTTCGGGACTCCTGCTGCTGTTTGTGTTCCGTTGTTGGTTGCGCTGGGATTCCCTGCCAAATCAGCCGTCATTTCAGGAATGCTGATTCAGTGCACGCCGGTTTCCTTTGGGGCTGTTGGAACACCAATCCTGGTGGGAGTAGGCACAGGACTGAGCGATCAGCAGGAAGTGGTGCAGTACGCATCGCAGCTTGGTCTGGAAAAGTGGGAGCAACTGCTGCCGATGATTGGACTCAGGGTGGCAGCCTTGCACGCTGTCGCTGGTACGATGATTCCACTCATGGTGGTGGCAATCATGACCCGCTTTTTTGGCAAAGAACGCAGCTTTTCACAAGGATTGCAAATTTGGAAATTTGCGATCTTTGCGTCCTTGTCGATGACCATTCCGTATGTCGTCATCGCAGCAACCCTGGGGCCGGAGTTTCCGTCGCTGCTGGGATCGTTGGTCGGATTGGCGATTGTTGTTCCCGCTGCAGACAAAGGATTCTTGTTGCCCGAGGGCGAACCATGGGATTTTGAGGCAAAGAGTAACTGGGAAGAATCGTGGAATGGAACGATTAGCTGCGAACTTCGGGAGGCACCGCCCAATCTTTCTTTGTGGAAGGCATGGTTCCCCTATCTCGTGATCGCTTTGCTGCTCGTGGCTACCCGGTTGCCTGCCTTGCAAGTAGGGCCACTGATCAAGTCGGTTACGCTGCCTTGGGATAGTTCACTGACACAGAATCTGTTTGGAACTCCTGTCACCATCAAGCCTGTCCAGCCTCTGTATCTGCCCGGCAGTGTCTTTTTAATTGCCTGTCTTGTGACCGTTGTTTTGCACCGCATGAGCAAGGCCGCTGTGGGGCGAGCGGTGAAGCGGTCTGCTCGGATGCTGGTATCTGCATCGGTTGCCCTGTTGTTTGCGGTACCGATGGTGCAGGTTTTTTTGAATAGCGAACAGGGCGCAGCTGGCTTAGACAAAATGCCAACCGTGCTCGCAGAGGGCGTGGCCTCGCTTGCGGGACAGGCGTGGCCAGCCTTTTCTGCGATGATCGGGGGTTTGGGAGCGTTTGTGGCTGGCAGTAACACAATCAGCAATATGACATTTGCGTTTTTTCAGTTCGGAGTGGCTGAGCGAATCGGTGCCAATCCAATCTGGGTGGTTGCCCTGCAGGCAGTAGGGGGAGCAGCCGGAAACGTGATTTGCGTTCACAATGTCGTCTCAGCTTGCGCTGTGGTGGGATTGGTTGGGCGAGAAGGTGATGTGATACGGATAACAGGCTTCGTCTTTCTGTATTACATTCTTGTGACTGGAGTATTAGGCATGTGCCTGGCTTGGACCTGACCGGTCGGCCCCTGTTCTGCTTTTTGTGACCCTGTTTTGCTTTTTGTGACCCTGTTCTGCTTTTTGTGGCCCTGTTTTGCTTGTGCGAAACGATTACGACAATCGAGATACCGAATTCATGACCATTGTTGAACCGCTGAATCCCCGTGAACGTTTGCTGATGGGACCCGGGCCGAGCACCGTGCCTCAACGAATTCTTCGTGCCATGGGTGCATCGACGCTCGGGCACCTTGATCCGCAATACATCGGATACATGGATGAGACATGTCAGATGCTGCGAGATGTGTTTCAAACCGAAAATGCATTGACCTTTCCTGTCTCAGGGACTGGGATGGCTGGGATGGAAACCATCATCGTCAATTTGGTTGAGCCTGGCGACGAAGTGATCGTTTGCATCAATGGTGTATTCGGCGGGCGAATGAAAGACAACATGGAGCGTGCGGGTGCAACGGTCCATACTTTGGAAGTGCCCTGGGGTGAGACATTCAGCCAGCAGGCCATCGCAGACGTGGTGGCCAAACATCCCGCCGCCAAGCTGCTTGGAATTGTTCATGCAGAAACATCCACGGGAGCGTTGCAGGACCTCACTGGTATCGCACCCGTCGTCCATGCTGCTGGAATGCTGCTGGCTGTCGATACGGTGACTTCCCTTGGAGGACACGATGTCAAAGTCGATGAATGGGGAATTGATGCCATTTACTCTGGAACTCAAAAGTGTTTGTCGTGCCCGCCAGGTCTGTCACCCGTTTCCTTTTCGCCACGCGCGATTGAGAAGATGGATGGGCGAAAGACGAAGGTTCAAAGCTGGTATCTCGATGTTTCAATGCTGAAAAATTATTACACCGGTGGCGGTGGGCGTGCTTACCACCACACGGCGCCTATTAATATGGTGTACGCGTTACGCGAAGCGCTGGCGATCGTGCTCGAGGAAGGATTGGAGTCCCGAATTGCACGACATCGCGAAATGCATCTGTTGTTACGTGAAGGGCTAGAGAATCTGGGTTTGACGTACATTCCCAGTGAGTCACTCTGCACTCTCAATTGCGTGTCAGTGCCGGAGGGCATTGATGAGGCTGCAATTCGCAGTCGCTTGTTGAACGAGTACGATATCGAAATTGGTGGCGGACTCGGTGTCTTTGCCGGTAAGGCTTGGCGAATTGGTTTGATGGGGCACAGTGCAAATCGACGGAATGTGGGTACACTGCTGGCCGCGTTGAAAGATTGCTTGGGCTAGAATCTGCAACAAGCCAATGAGGCCCGCTGCTGTTATGTGAATGTTGCTGCGTGGATGCTCTCTGCGTGTGTCACCAGCTTTCAAGCAGAGAGCAGGTCAGGCAGCGGACGAGAAGTATTTGTGATCAGATCCTACGGCTGAAAAGTGGCCTGAGTCGTACTGTGTCGTTGAAACATTGAATTGAACTTTAATCAGGATTGATGGTGACTTCACTCGACGGACTGGCGTCAATATTCCCGCAATCACGATTTGTTCGCGATGCGGCGAATCAGGCGGCTTTTGAATCAGATGGGTTGACCGCGTTTAGGGCGAAGCCGCGCGCTATTGTGATTCCAGAGACCGCTGAGGAAGTGATTGCTGCGGTCCGCTGGTGTCATGAGAATTCGGTCCCATTCGTTGCCCGGGGTAGCGGCACCAGTCTGTCTGGTGGGTCGTTGCCGGTTGCTGATGGGATCGTGATCGCACTGAATCGTATGAATCGAATCCTTGAGATTGACCCAGACGAACGCATTGCCGTGGTAGAGCCCGGCGTGGTCAATCAACATGTTTCTGATGCGTCCGCAAAATATGGCCTGTATTATGCCTGTCTCTTATACACATCTGAGCTGCCGACGACTCCTTACGTGTAG
>CAJXTM010000345.1 GCA_913061385.1 uncultured Rhodopirellula sp.
CCTCGGTCTCGTGGGCTCGGAGATGTGTATAAGAGACAGAATCAGGTAACACTCGTGCCGACGGGAGCGATCGAAGACAACGAAGCGAAATATATCAAGGATGGGAAAGCACGCAGTTGGCTGTTGTGCGAATTGCTCCCTCCGGACGGCCACGTTCCGTTTGTCACGCCCTTCAGTAAGGCAGATGATAAAAACTGCTTGGGAGCAGTTGATAAAGAACTTGTGAATGCTTTGTTCGTAGGTGCATCCGAAGCCACAAGGTCGGCTTATTTGAAGGATGGTGAAGTGTCAGAGCCGGATGACCCGCCATCGACCCGTTGGGTTGAAGTGGAGTTCACGCAGAACCATAAGATTGAGGTTGATAGTCCCGACGAACGAGGTTTAGAGGACGGTGGCTTCTTCGATGGTAATGGTAGAGCTTTAGATGCCTCGTTGCAGCACGGTGGTGATGGTTTTGTCAGTTTCAAAAAGGGCGAGAAACTCTTGCTCAAAAATGAAGGTGCAAAGGATTTGTTAGACTTGGGGGTCGCTAAGGAGTTGGGGAAATTCTTCTTGCGACCGCTCAATGATTACGGATTTGTATTACGTCGCATTCGCCTCAACCTGATGACGCTTGCGGATCGTAAGGTTGAGCTTACCGCTGAAGAAGTAATTCTGAGGGAAGCGATCGCCAAAACTGACAAAATGCTTCTTACCAATCAGGAAATCAAACTCAAGCTTGAACAGGATCTAACGCAGTTCCGCGTCGAGAGCGAGTCGATCCGTGAGTACTCAGAGAAAATCAAAGTGGAAGCCGAGCAGATGGTCGCAGAGCTGAATCGTCTCGAGCAAGAGAATGCTGAACTGGAGCAGCAGATCGAACAGAAGCATCTTAAGATCGAACGACAGATGGATGCTTTGACAGCGACTCCCTAGACAATCGCTTTGAATCCCGAAGCGACGCTGTTGTTTCCTGCTGTGGACTAATCGCACCTGAAAACGCTGGCTCATTGCGTTTTAAATGCGAGTCCGAAAACCTGGCTTCCTGCGTTTTCTACTGGTGCAACTGGACGTGGTGAGTTTGCTTCCTCGACGGTGGAGCATTGATTGGAAACACCGTTGATTCTCAATGATGTGATTCCGCTTGCTGCCTCTGCTTAAGCGTCGGGTCCCGCTTTCGATTTTGTTCGGTTGAGGATCTCCATCGCGATGACTCCCGGATTGCGGTAGACTGCCTACTTGTATCGCGTTTGGGGCAGTTCGCTGTTGTACTATTCGTCGTATCGAAAATTGAATCGTCAATTCAAGTTTGTAGCCAGAGGGCAAAATGTCCGGTCAATGGGTTGAGATAGAGTTTGATTGCCTACCGCTTCGTAGCGTGACGCGACTGGATGTTCCCGTGGACGCTTCACCTGTCTACGAGCAATTTGTGTTGCGAGTGAAGGAGGCAATGGCAAAGCATGGTTCGCACAACACGTACTATCTTCATCGAGGTCGGTGTACTTACCATCTGACCAACGATCCCGGTTGCGGTCGAGTCAGTTTTGGATTTGAGGGAACTGTGATGACTGGTGAGGATGACCGAGAAACCAAGGCTGTTGATGTCAGCGTGAAACTGGACGACGAAACATGCGGGTGGCTAAGTGCCCCTGTCGTTGGCTTCCTCTCGGAGAGTGTTCAGCAAGCAGTGCTGGTTGAGTTTAACAGTTATATTGCTGCTGGAGATTTGGCCCAGACCGAAGCACGCATACAAGCCATTCAGGCGCAGAGCGATTCTGCAGACGGATTTGTTGGCATGTATCTCTAAGAAGGCCTCGCGTCAGCCTGTAGGCGTTCCTGATGCGTGCAGCACAGCTGCATAGCCGAGCACGTCGTTGTGCTTTTGGCAGTATTCTAGGATTGATGCCCAGCCCTGCTCACTTGTCGGTTCTGGCACGCGAGAAGCAATTTCGATTAGCATCGGGACAATTCTCTGCGGAGGCAGGTCTTTGGGCGCAAGCTCAATGGCAATGTCGATGGCCTGTTGGTGGCGGCCAATACGATCAAGCAAATCAACATAAGTTTCCACTGCGGCTGTCCCGTGTTCTACGGTGTCGACAGCTCGAGCCTTTCGCTCGAATACCTTCAGCCCGGCATCGACATTGTCACCGAGTAGGACTGAGTAAAAGGCTGTATAAGCGGGATAGAAATCAACAAAGGGCTCATCACCTGGGTACTGGAATTGATGGTGCAATCGGCGACCGTATTGTGTCAGGTCCCACGCTTTCCGTAGACTCTCTTCATCTTCCAGAACAGTCGCAATCCTAACGGTTGATGAGAGGTGGGTGGTATCAAGATGATAACCACCATCGGAGAGTATCCATCGGCGTTTCTCAATCATTTCCGCAAGCGTCTCTTCGTCTCCTGCGGGAGCCTCTCGTCGCGCGATATCACCGCGTACGAGTTCGCACAGTTCGCTATGAAGATGATTCAGCAGGCAGCGTGCCGCAGCTTGCTGGTCGGCTTTCCCCCGATTGGCTAACGCCTGCTCATAAAGCGTGATGCTGTTGCAGGTGCCCTGCTGATCCAGAACAGCCTGGTAACCACGAGCGACATCAATCCCTTCATGTAGCAAGACTTGGATCATGTCCTCGTAGTTTTCTTCTGTGATTTCGATTTTCGAGATCAGTTCTTTGGCCAGTGGTGTGTCACCTGTGGGGCGGAGGTACATCCACCCTTCTCCGATCCTGCCATCTTCGATAAGCATTGTGCCAGCCTCTCGGCAGGCATCCAGCAAACCTACTTCAAGTTGCCGTTCAACATCTTCGGGCCGCGATGGTTCGTTTTCATTTGATACCAGCGGCAGACCTAGTTTCTCTCGAATCTGCATTTTCAGGGCCTCGAACAACTCCATCGGGCTGCGGGCCTCGCGGAAATGGCTCGCCATTTCGTCCAGCATTTCGGTTGGCGCTTCGCGGTGGTTATTAAGTCGAGCGAAGATATTGAGATTTTCGGTGGTCATGAATAAGGATTCATAATGGGTTGCGGTACTGGATGTTCACGCGGACAAGGTGAAAATCCGCTGGTGAGCAGGAATCGCGTTCCCCAAGGATCTGTATTGGGTCCCCGATTCTGATCCATTTTGAGACCGCTGAACAGCGTATTAAAACCCAAATCTTCGTCAGGGGGCTCGCTTTCCCTGCTCGGCGTACTTCTCAAGTTCGGTGATCAGTTTCCGTAGCTCGTTTGCTGCTGCTGGAAGCAGCAGTTCACAGTGTTCCGCGACATCCGCAAGCGGTCCCAGGAGCTGATCACATTGGTGTGAGATTTCGATGGACCACGCTTTTGCCTGTTTCTGCTTCAACTGGCAATCTCGCAGTCTTCCTTCCATTTTTTGTACGCGTCGTGATGCTTCGGTCGCAGGCGGGCGATCACCCGGACGAGCAGCGGCCCGTTTTTGAGCTAGGTTGTCTTTGGCTTCGTTTAATTCACGTTCTGCGATGTGTGTTTGTTGTTTCCAGTAACGTGGACGGTCCTCCGAGAAATGGGCATCTGCACGTTGAACCAACATGCGTATTTCCTGTACCGACTTTTCCCAGTCGCTGGATAGACGTGTCAGCCCCGCGTGGAACGATTCCAATGACTCGATACTTCTGACGTTGCTATGTGCCACTGATCTCAACGCCCCAGATACGCGTCGATTTGCTCTGCTTTGCGAAGCAGGTAGGGCACATGTTCTTCACTGGCCTTGATCAAGCGACTCATTTGCTGCATCTGAGAATTAAACTCATCAGCGAATTTACGTTGCTGTTCGTCTCGCCATGTCTGTTCGAGCTGATTCATGTGTCCCGACAGATTGCCCGACAGGTTTTTGATTTCTTCAGAGAAGCGATGCAGGTGGGCAGCGAACTGTCGAAGCTGTTCTGGGTCGGCGATGGCTTGATTCATGGCGAGCTTCTCAGGCGTGTAAGGTGCGAACGGTCGTTGAACTACTTGCTTGACGCAATATGCTGCGCCAGTTCCTGTTCAGCTAGAGCAAGATGATTTCGGTACTTCGTTAGGGTGAGAGACACGCCGACTTTTTCGGCTGTTTCACACAGAAGTTTAAGAGCGATGATTCGGGTTCTAAGTGGTGCGACAACAGACCTTCGCAAGGCGACTGCTCGTAGAGCAACCATCGCCTGCAAGTCATTGCCCGATGCAAGCAGGCAACGTCCCTTGATCAGGTATGCCAAGGGCGAAAGTTCATCGCGATCCAGAATCGCGTCCAGTTTTGAAATCGCATCTTCATACATTTCTGCATCATACATCGCTTCAGCCAACGCGATGTGCAAGTGATGTAAGGTTGGATCACGAGTAAGCCTAGCCATGCAGACTTCCATGCGACGGCGTGCCCAGTCGTTTTGGCTGCGTTTCAGTTCCCGCTCTGTTTCGAGCGTGTCCAGTCTCGCCGCGAGATCGCTGACTTCACGATACTGTTGCAGGGAGCGGGCGAGCACTGCTTCTTCGTATTCCCAGAGCAATTCCTGTTCGTTAGGAAAAATTTGCCGGGCTTGTTCAAAGATTCGCTTCGCTTCGAGTGGTCGGTCATCTGCACGATAGATGCGACCAAGTTCCATGAATCCATCAAGGTCCGTTGGACTCTTTTTTAGGTGATGCTCGAGTTTCTGCCGGCGTTCAAGACGGAGCTTGGGATGCGCATTCTCGACGGGGTTGCTGGAAGCTCTCGCTTCCCGCGTCGGAGCTTCGCTGATAAGGACATCGCTGAGTTCCTCGAATCGAACCTGCCGCCACCGCCCACCCTCGCCGCGTCCGGCTTGGGAGGGAGTGATGGCAGGTTGTGAGGTCCCTTCGGTGGCAGGAGACATGATTGGTCAACACCTAGTTCGAGAGGATTGAAAGATGAGTGTTGGGCTTCCTGCCCTTGCTCTATTGTGAACCACTCTCGCTTTGACCGCAAACTTGCCTTGGGGCTCTTGCGCAAAGCCGGGCTTTTTTTGTCAGGCGACCGAAAGATAGAGTGCTTTCACGCGATTGGCGTCGAGAGGAATCGGGTTGAATGTACCGGTCCATTGCTTCAACGCGTCTTCCGTAAATTGATCAATCCCCGCCGAAGGAACGGATAATTCTGCCAAAGAGGTGGCTAGATTTGCTTCTTTGAGCCACTGCGTGAGCATTTCTGCAAGACGATGTGGGGCATCTTGGGTCTGCACGCTGGGGTCGACTTCCCGAACCAGTTCGGCATACCAAGACGCATGTTCTTCACCGTTCATGCGGACAACCGCAGGTAACATCAAGCCTACTGCCTGCCCATGAGTGATGCCGTGGTGAGCGGTTAGGGGATTGGCTGTGGCATGTGCAGCTGTCTCTTATACACATCTCCGAGCCCACGAGACCGAGGCTGATCTC
>CAJXTM010000346.1 GCA_913061385.1 uncultured Rhodopirellula sp.
AGGAGAAGCGGAGAAGCGGAAAATACTTCAAGCAGCTGCACAAAGAGTCGAGGGTGAGATGCGAATCGAAGCAATTCGTACTCAGAGGAAAGTATAGGATCGTGGCGGTTTTTTGAATTATTGGCTGAGCAGTGGCGATGGTACTTACCCGTCGGCGTGTCGAAGGGCAGGTAGCAACCGAAGGTCAAGTTTTTGATGCGGAGCGTTGTTTGGGCTTAGGATTGGATTTCGGGCTTTGCTGCGTTCTCTTCCGCAGCACTCGGTTTCAGGTACCGCGGTACCAGTTGCATGGGGTCGGAAAACTGTCCCAAAGCAGCGGCCCTGACCGCCATCAGGCCGACTCCGATGGCGTCACAGTCACGGGCTAAGGCGGATACTGAACGGGCGCCCAGAGGTTTTGCGTCGCCAGTCAGGCCAATTTTGGGATGTTTTTGTTGGAGTCGTGCGTCCCAGGCGTCTTGTTTCAGGATTTCAGTGGTGTCGGGGTGCCCAGTCCAGTCCGCTTTGGTTGATGTCTCATCAGGCAGCAGCGTTGCCCGTTCGAACTCCCCCGTGAACACTTGGCCCCGATAGGCATTCAACACAGACCAGACGGTCTGGAAGTCCGGGTTGGCGTGGAGGGCAGCGGCGGCGATCGCAGCCAGCGAGTCGACAGCTACCAGAGGTAAGTTGAGCGCATAACACAGAGTTTTTGCGGTAGTTACGCCAATCCTGAGGCCTGTGAATGATCCCGGGCCATCAGCGACTGAGACAAAACCGGGGCTTTGGCCCTGCTCTCGGCACCACTTCAGGGTATCTTGCAACGCGGGTGCGAGGGTCGAAGCAGAACGATGATTCGGATCGAGGTTCACTTTGCGAATAATGCGTTGACCCCGTAAAACTGCCACCGATCCCAATCTACCTGTGGTTTCGATCGCGAGTTGGGCGATGTCAAGAAAGTGGGAATCTACCGACAACGTTGAGTTGGTGGGATTGCTGTTAATTTTTGATTCCCCTTACAATCATGAAATGAACAGTCAACATAACGGCCGAATGCGGTCCGTCATACATTAGGAAACTCCGGTGAAGCGAGCGCTCATTAGCGACATCCATGGCAACCTAGAGGCACTTGAGGCCGTGCTGGCGGATATCCAGCAGGTCTCTGTGGATGAAATTTACTGCCTTGGTGACATCATTGGCTACGGGCCCAACCCGTGTGAGTGCCTTGATCTGGTCATCAAAAATTGTAAATCCACTATCTTGGGTAACCACGATCAAGCTGCACTTTTCGATCCAGATGGTTTCAACCCCATGGCGCTGCAGGCGATTTATTGGACGCGGGATCAGCTGGACAATGGCCCAGGGTCGCCGGCAGCAGTGAATCAGCGCTGGGATTTTCTTGGGGAACTGCCGCGGCACCTCGACGAAGGCGAATTCAGGTTTGTGCACGGTTCGCCACGGGATCCAACCAATGAATACGTGTTTCCGGAATACGTTTTCGATCAGCGAAAAATGGAAATTCTGTTTGGCAAGGTGCAGAACTATTGCTTCATGGGGCACACGCATTTGCCGGGTGTTTTTACCACTCAGTGCGAATTCATTTCCCCTGATGAGTGCGACTATTCTTATCAATTCGGCAACGAAAAGGTGCTGGTAAACGTTGGTAGCGTTGGGCAACCCCGCGACGATGATAACCGCTCCTGCTACGCCATCATCGATACGGAAGCCAAGACCCTGCAGTACAGGCGTGTTGAGTACGATATTAATAAAACCGCCAAGAAGATCTACGCGATTGCTGATCTGTCCGATGCACTGGGTGACCGCCTGAAGCACGGGCGTTAGACTGGGGAGCGTAATAATGGACGTTCGGTAAAGAGATGTTTGCCGATGCCAAGTCCAGTTCGCGGATGTGAGGCCTCATTTGTCGATGCCAAGTCCTAAGAGCATCTCAGTCAAACGGCTTCGTAGCCGAGTTTTAATGCCGGTTTTTTGAGAAATCTCCTCGGCCCAGCCGTACGAGTCTAACTGAGCCCCGTTCCACTATTCCTGTGACCGCCGAATTCTGTTGTGACTAGAACCGCAATCGTTAGCGATATCCATGGAAACCTGGCCGCCCTCGAAGCAGTGATGGAGGACATCGCCACGCAGTCGGTCGATCGCATTGTTTGTTTAGGTGATGTGATTGGTTATGGGCCAGCGCCCAGTCAATGCATCGACGCGGCCATGAAGTTCGCATTTTGCATTCTGGGGAATCATGACAGCAGCGCGCTGTTCGATCCCGAAGGTTTCAATGTGGCAGCTGAGCAGGCGATTTTTTGGACTCGAGCACAGATCGAGTGTAATCAGGACGGTCCTGAAGTTGGCCGTGAACGAATGCAGTTTATCTGTGGGTTGCCTCGTATGGTCGACGAGGGTAACGCTTTGTTTGTGCATGGGTCACCGAGAGGTCCGACCAATGAGTATGTCTTTCCAGAAGATACGCAGAATGTAAAGAAAATGGAGAAGCTATTCTCCATGGTGCCGCGTATATGCTTTCAGGGTCATACCCACGTGCCAGGGGTGTTCACCAAGGATTTGCGTTTTGTTCGACCTACTGAAACGGGCAGCGGATACGAAGTCGGAGACGAAAGTCAGCGGATGATGGTCAATGTTGGCAGTGTTGGCCAACCGCGCGATGGTGATCCACGTAGTTGTTACGTTGTCTATGATGAAAATGTGATTCAGTTCCGACGTGTTGAATATGACATCGAACGGACCGTCCGTGAAATAAGTGAGCAGCCCGACTTGGACGAGTATCTTGGTTTGCGTCTTCGCGAAGGCCGTTGAGGCGGGCAACGCACTCTTCTATTCACCCGCCGCCGGCGGAAACACATGCTGCGTTTCCGGGGCTAGTCAAGACAAAGTCTTTATTGCCAATGGCGGCTTCCGCAAGGTCGGTCAAATTCCACGCTGCAGTTTGCCCGGTATCAGCAAGTTCCGGTATCAGCAAGTTCCGGTATCAGCAAGTTCCGGTATCAGCAAGTTCACTCGACGACTGCTTGGTAGACCAAGGGGCGTACGGCCATTTCTAATTGAGGTGAAAACGGTAAGAGCTGAGTTAGTACAACCACCGTAATGTCGTCTTCGGGTGTCGACCAGAAGCTTGTGCTTGCCATCCCGTCCCAGCCATACTCGCCTCTAAGCGGGACTCGTCCCATCTTTCTACCGCTTACGTCCACCGATAGTCCCAAGCCAAACGCCATCCCCGGCATCTTGACTCCGCCCACAGCAATCGGGACCGCATTGGTTGGTAATTGGTTGCGAGTCATTGCATCAACAGACGTTTGGGTCAGTAATTGCTGGCCGTTATAGACTCCACCGTTGCGAAGCATCTGCGCGAATCGGAGGTAATCCATGACGGTTGACACCAGACCACCGCCACCGGAGAGCATCCTTGGATTTTTGTTGAACCGACTTGTTTTTGGTGAGTCGGACACACTAAGTTGGCCACGTGGTGTGACCTGATAATTTGTTGCGAAGCGTGGAAGAGATTCCTTGGGAACAAAAAATCCTGTGTCGACCATGCCGAGAGGCTCAAAGATCAGTTTGCGAAAATACTCATCCAGACCCATTCCAGAAGCAATTTCAATGACGTGTCCCAAAACATCGACTGAGACGCTGTATTGAAATTCGGTGCCAGGTTGAAACATCAATGGGATCGCCGCAACTTTGGCAGACAATTCAGCTGCTGTATCGTCGTCTGAGAGTACTTTAGCCTCACGGTACATTTGGTCGACCTCGGAATTGCCGAAGAAACCGTAGGTGAGGCCCGCAGTGTGCCGCATCAAATCTCGTACACTGATGGGGCGATCAAGAGGTTTCGTCAGTACTTTGTTGCCTTCCATTCCAGCAAAGACTTTCGCCTTGCCAAAGGCTGGGATGTACTTTGCCACTGGATCGTTTAAATCAATTTTACCTTGCTCCACCAGCATCATTGCAGCCACGGAAGTGATTGGCTTGGTCATCGAGTAAATGCGGAAAATGGTGTCTTCACGCATTGGTTGCTTTGCTTCGATGTTTCGGTATCCCACCGAATCTAACATGACCAATTTGTTTCCGCGAACAACAGCGACAACGGCTCCCGGGAACTTTTTCCGGTCAACAAAACTTTGAATTGCAGGGACAACCTTTTGCAACGCCGATGCATCAAACCCACATTGTTCCGGCTTTGCCTTGGTGATTTTGCCAGTGTTCTTGGTTGCCTTGCCAGTGTTCGGGCTCGCACGCTCACTATCTGCGGATTGGGCCGCCGATGTGGTTTTGTCGACAACACTCTGGTTGCTTTCGAGTGGGTTGCTTGATTGCGAAATTTGACCGAACACACTGGCTTGCAATGTGATGGTTGCTAACACACAGAAACTAATGGTTTTAAAGAGTTGGTGAGTCATTTGTGTTTGACGACCTACAAAGAAGGGACGCTAAAAGTTACGGGTGACAAGACTCGCTTTGCGAACCGTGTGAAGAAGTGAGTGATTTAAACCACTGGGATTATCTGGGGGAACCCCGCTGATGCGAAGTGATACCCAAATGAGGAAATTGCGTTCACTTACGCCACACAAGTGTGTGGTACAGGCGACCGCCAGTGGTTCTAGTTTACGGTTCTCTGTTAAAATGGGTTTTCAGCGGTTGAGGCTGACCTGCGGACCGCGATTCATCGTCAGTCTAGGGTGCTCATTTTCCTGGGGGACACGCAATTCGAGATGGTCGCGTGCGAGTCTACGGCATATAGCATGTGGAAACTCGTGGCTGGTCTCATCCGCGCCCTTGGATGGCAGAGCCGTCCGTCCTTAGCACTGCACCCGCGTGAGTGAAAGATTCCTGATCGGGCAGCCTGCCCAGAAGCAAGTTTTTGCCAATGTCTTACAGACGTCATGCCGTTGACCAGGTTGCCGGTGAAATTGAGTAGAGCCGATGTTGAGTCGGTGAGTGCAGGAAGGTGCACGATTTTCAGGTGGTTCGAACTCACCCAACAGGCCTATTAACACTGGCGGCGAAAATGTGGAATCGCGACCGATTACCGCGAAAGGGTGGGAATAGGGTTGAAGGTACTAACACCGGCGAATGCGGTTCGCCTAGTGTTGAGCGATCCTGCTTGTACTGTTCGCTGTTAAGACAGCGTGAAAGGATTTGATCGTCGACTATCGATACAGGAAGGTTAAGATCCTGGCCGATTCGGAGGTTACGATCTCACTCCATGTGCTTCGCCCTATTTGTTGACTGTGGGGGCCAGACGCAGGCGTAACGGAGCCTCATGGGAGAATGCTTTCAGGCATTGTTGATCTGAGTCACAGGTGCCTCTGGCGTGCTCCCCATTTTCTGATCCAGATGTTATGAA
>CAJXTM010000347.1 GCA_913061385.1 uncultured Rhodopirellula sp.
TCTACACGTAAGGAGTCGTCGGCAGCGTCAGATGTGTATAAGAGACAGACCCAACGGAAGCTCTGGTTGCGATTGATGTGAACAGTGGAAGTTTCCGTGGGAACGATTCGGCAGAGGAGAACGCGTTTCGTCTCAATGTTGCCGCAGCGAAGGAAATCGCGCGACAACTGCGACTACGTGACCTTGGCGGAGTGATTGTCAATGACTTCATCGACATGAGAAAGGAAAGTCATCGCCGAAAAGTAGAACGCACACTTCGTGATGCAATGGCGAACGATCGAGCCCGCACGAAAATATTGCGAACCAGCCCATTCGGGCTGATTGAGATGACTCGTCAACGGGTCCGCCCCAGTCTTAAGCGAAGCATCTACAACGATTGTCCATGCTGTGAAGGACGTGCCTTGGTCAAGACTGCTGAAAGCATGTCAATCGAGGTTATCAGGACGCTTGCGCTTGCGGTCAACAACCCAAGTATCTGTCGTGTGACGGTGCGGGTGAATGACCAAGTCTCTGCACATCTTAATAATAAAAAACGACGCGAAGTCATGGAAATGGAAGACATCGGGAAGATGACTGTGCAGATCCTCGGGAGTGAAGCTTTGTATCCTGAGCACATGGAAATGGATTGTCGTGACGACCGCGGTGAACGCGTCGAAGTCGACGGGACCAAGTGAGTTGGTGAGTTAAGTGGCCCCCGGATATTCGCATCTGGGAGGCCGTTTATCACTGAGCAATTTAACTAGACCAAGCTTATAGGGCACAAGTTGTGATTGAACTAGGGATCAACATCGACCATGTTGCCACTCTTAGGCAAGCGCGTCGAACTTATGAGCCAGATCCCGTCGTTGCAGCAGCGCTGGCTGAACAAGGCGGTGCTGACGGGATTACATTTCACCTGAGAGAAGATCGTCGCCACATTCAGGAGCGAGATGTAGAACTGCTGATGAGGACGGTCACCGTGAAAACGAACATGGAGTTCGGGTGTGCTGATGAGATTGTTGACATCGCATGCAACGCAGCACCCACCTGGGGGTTGCTAGTACCCGAAAATAGGGCGGAGGTGACCACCGAAGGTGGCTTGGACGTTGCGGCAGATCAAGGCCGCGTAGCAGCGGCCATTCAGAAGCTCAAAGAACATCAGATCCTTGTCAGTCTGTTCATTGATCCTGATATCAAACAGGTTGAGGCGGCGGCTAAAGTCGGAGCGGACGCGGTTG
Source organism: uncultured Rhodopirellula sp. (assembly GCA_913061385.1). Classification (GTDB taxonomy): domain Bacteria; phylum Planctomycetota; class Planctomycetia; order Pirellulales; family Pirellulaceae; genus Rubripirellula. The sequence goes on from CAJXTM010000347.1 coordinate 1,218, forward strand.
AACTCCACACAGGCCCCTACGCACTAGCGACTCGTGGTTCCTACACCGATGAGTTAGCCAGGTTGTCAGATGCAGGCAAGGCAACATCGGACCTTGGGATGCGTCTGCACGCCGGTCACGGACTGAATTACACCAACGTCCGCCCTGTGGCAGCGATCCCAAACATGATCGAACTGAACATTGGGCATTCGATTGTCAGTCGAGCGGTGATGGTCGGTATGAAAGACGCAGTTGCCGAAATGCGACGGATTCTGGATGTTTGTCAGCCCTAACTTCACGACTACCGTGTCCCTCAGTTCTGGGCAGATACGTTGAAACTTAATTTTGGGCACATCAGACGACGAATTTTCCAGCTGGCGGCATTGGAACTTCCGCAAAGTTAGCCGGCGTCGAGAATGTGACTCGTTATCTCCGCAGTTCGTCAGGTATAATGGTAAGCAAAGCTCTTTCGTCATTCGGAATGCATCACATGAAGATTACCCATCGCTTGCTTTTCATAGGTTTGGTTGGATTGGGAACGATCATTCCACATGTTCAGGCTGACGAGCGTCGTGCCCCAGTGCCGAAAACTGATCCCGAAAAGATGAAATCCATCTTCTTCACTGACATCAATGATGCGTTTAGGGGAGAGGCACCAACGCTTTCAAGCGTCCGCGCAAACAATGCGGTAGTGGCCTCTGCGAGCACTCCAAATGCAGCAGCAGGCGAAGCATCGGCATCGGGAAACGAAATGTGGTCATCCGTTATCTCGCCGCAGTCACTTGAAGACGAAATCAAACGAATCAAGTTGCATTTTGACTCTGTGGTAACCACCCCCGGGGCCTTCAACAGCGGTGGTTACCTTGAGGCGAGACTCGACCTGACTGTGCTTGCATCGTTATTCGCAATCATCAATCAGTATCCGGGGGAAGTTCGCTGGAAAGACCAAGCCGGGGCGGCCCGCGATCTGATCAGTCGCACCGCATTCAATTGCAAAGCAGGATCGACACAGGTTTACAACGAAGCCAAGTTGCGGAAAGGAGATCTGCAAGACTTGGTAGCAGGTAGCGGACTAGCCAGTAGAGAATCTGAAGAAGAATCTGACTGGGCTACAATCGCAGACCGATCTCCTTTGATGGAATATGCGGAGTTGCTTATCGAGACGTTAGAAGATGGCGCTCGCGACGAGGGGACCATCAAGAAAGAAACAGATTTGGTCAAACGTAATAGCGAACTTCTTGCGGTACTGGGCGAAATTCTAGTGCAGGAAGGCATGGATGATGCAGATGATGACGACTACAGCAAGCTGAGTCGCGACATGGCAGTTGACGCAAAGGCCGTCACCACGGCATTGGGCCGAGGTGATTTCGAGGCCGTTCGTATCGGCGTCAGTAAAATTCGTCAGAAATGCGACGCCTGTCACGAACAGTATCGTTAGACCATTTCGTCAATTCTAGAGTTCAGACAAACTTTCTGTCGCCACCGTTTCCGCGGCTGTCAATTGCTGCGGAAATACGGATCGCAAAAGCGTCATGACTTGCTGCGTGGCAACACGAGGCCCCAGCCATGACAGTTCAAACCACGAGCCAGCCGGTGGCTTACCAGTCAGCAAGCGGCCCTGTCAGAGAGTCCACTGCGTAACGATACTGCGTATCGCAGAATGCGTCTGTCATCCCCGCGATGTACTCACCCACGACAGATTCAATCGGATTGAACTCAGCACGTTTGCGAAACCTGAGTGGCATCCGAGATGGATCACGGACCAAAATATTGAACATTGTGTCTAGGCGTTCGGAGGCCGCCTTGCGAACTGGAATCAACCGTTCATGTCGATAGACTGCGTTGAACAGAAATGATTCCAGTTCACTCCGTTCGCGGCTGATTGTTTCACTGTGAGCCAAACGCAGCCCCGATTCGCTGACACTGTCGGTGCAGTAGCCCTCAAACGGGCGGACCGCTTCAATCGCCTGTTCCAATAAATCACCAACCTGCAGGTCGATCAGTTCGTGAACCAAGAGTTGTCGGAGCTGAGATTTGGGTAATACGCCATGTCTGCCACGCGTCCTTTCCAGCGCCCTGCGTATGATTGCAAGTTCGGCGAGTTCTTCGATGGAAAGTAAACCCATTTGCAGCGCGTCGTCCACATCGTGGGCGTCATACGCAATCGAATCTGCGACGTCGACCAATTGAACCTCTAGCATCGGCGAACGCCCCACCGCGGCCTCGGCCTTGTGGGCACGAACGTCTTGCCCTGCAAGCGTCTCCCGCGAAAGGTTGAGACCGGGGAAACTGGCGTAACGCTGCTCAAGCTGCTCAACGATCACCAGCGCAAAACCGTTATGGGAGAAACCACCGGCCGCACTCATGCAATGACTTAAAACATCTTCACCACAGTGACCAAACGGTGGGTGGCCGATATCGTGCATCAACGCCAACGCTTCGGTTAAATCCTCGTTTAGGCGAAGCACACGTGCCATCGTTCGGGCAACAGACGCCACCTCGAATGTGTGTGTCAAACGCGTCCGATGATAAATTCCCATCTCACCGGTAAAGACTTGCATTTTTCCACTCAGGCGACGGAATGCACTGCTATGCAAAATGCGGTCGCGATCACGCGCAAACGGCCCTCGATAAGAATGAGCTGTTTCAGCATGATTCCGGCCAGCCGTTTCACGACTGTGCATCGCGTAGGCTGCTAAAAGCAGATGCTCACGATCAGCGTAACGGCGAAGGTCGATCATTGGTTCAGAGGTTGGCTGATCCAAAGTGATCCCATATAAAAGTGCTGAGCGTTTGAATTTCTGCTGCCTTAAGCCGTCAACCGGCTATGCAAGTCTCGAAAAGGCGAGACATACGAAGATCAACGAGAAACACCAACCACTCCATGAAAAGAAAAAACGCGTGTTTGGGTCTGCAAACTCACTGTAAATACACCTTGAACCTTACAAAGCGGCGCCTGAAACAACAACACCGAACCAGCATTCGAGTCGGACAACGCCGGTACTATCTGCCTGATCCTGCGCCGGATACACTCCAAAAATATTTCATTCATGTTCTCTCCGCAAAGAAGCGACGGATGACCGAAACAACATCATGGGAGCAAAATGGCTGGATCGAGCAAAGCCAAATCATCCTCGATTCGTACGATAAGCTGCTCGGTAAACCTCTGGTTGACCGTAATTGCTCTATTTCCGGCCAAGCTGAGCAACTGTTTCACGCTCCATTTGTGGTCGTGTGCCACGGTACGCAATCTGACCCACTGCTCAGTTATGCCAATCAGCTCGCTCTGGAGCTTTGGAAAATCTCAATTCCCGTGCTGCTGCAAACTCCTTCGCGGATGACTGCAGAGCCCGTTCACCGTGATGAGCGAGCTGAACTTCTCGCCCGAACCACACGTGATGGCTACGTCGACGACTACCGCGGCATCAGAATTGCCACTGATGGAAAACGTTTCCTGATTGAACGCGCAACTGTCTGGAACTTGGTTGGCTGCGACGGCACCCCCGCCGGTCAGGCAGCCACATTTGGCAAGTGGAAGATGCTCTAGGCACCTTCCGCACGGGAGCGATCTGAAATCACTTTTGCCTTTGTTGTTCTCGTTCCCATGGCACGACGCGGATAATGTTGCCGGAGTCCGACTCGGCGATGAAATAAAAGTCTTGTTTCAAAACAGGAACGATTATTCGGTATTGCATGGTAGATCTCCACTCGGTTTTTGTGACGACGGAAGAGTAAAACACACTGCATCTGGTTCACACGATGCACCTGCACCGTGTCACCCATCGAATCGAACTGCATTGCGGATTGAGCTTGGCACCTTGCGTAAGAGGCAAATGAGTCCGAATTGCCTCGGCTGCATTCGGTGACGAACACGTCTCCGCAGTCGCTCCCTTCGACTCTCTAGTTGTGGTACGCACAAACTTTCAAAATGGGTCTTGTTAACTCCGCTCCGCAAAGTCCCGTGACTCGCAGTAGTCGCGACTCGGCAGAGGAACCCCCGATTAACATGTTCACAACTTGCCAACTGCATAACCTTTCCGTGTAGATGGAGCTTCAAAGCTCTGCACTTCCTTCTGCAAATCTAGAGAACTCACTCATGACAACAACCCCTGTCTCTTATACACATCTCCGAGCCCACGAGACCGAGGCTG
>CAJXTM010000348.1 GCA_913061385.1 uncultured Rhodopirellula sp.
TCTCGTGGGCTCGGAGATGTGTATAAGAGACAGCTCTGGTTCTCTTCATGACGGCTCCCGGCCTAGCGATGTTCTATGGTGGGTTAGTACGGCGCAAGAATGTGCTGAGCGTGATGATGCAATGTATTTTCCTGATGGGCTTGATGACTATCATCTGGGCGACTTATGGATACTCACTTGCGTTTGGTGGTGAGGGGGGATGGCTTGGCAACAGCGACTACCTGTTCATGAATGGTGTGCAACGCGAGTGGAGCACAACACTCAATGAACCTGTAACCCCGATGGAAGGCGACATGACCCGAATGACGCACATGCTGTTTCAGGGAATGTTCTTCATCATTACCCCCGCGTTAATCTGCGGTGCGTTTGCCGAACGCATGAAGTTTGTTTCCATGGTGATCTTCTCGATCGCTTGGGGCACTTTCATCTATTGCCCTCTATGTCACTGGGTGTGGGATAGCGGTCCGCTCTCCTACTTTGCCGGAGAAAACGCAATCATGGGAGGTGCTCTCGACTTTGCAGGCGGGACTGTTGTTCACATCAGCAGCGGTGTCTCGGCATTGGTCGCTGCAATCCTGCTTGGTCCGCGGATGGGCTATCTGAAAGAACCCATACAGCCTCACAACCTGACTTACACGGCTCTGGGAGCAGCGATGCTGTGGGTGGGCTGGTTTGGATTCAATGCAGGAAGCGAACTATTGTCCGATGGTTTGACGAGCAGCGCCTTCGCAACGACCCACTTTGCGGCTGCAGCTGGCGCCGTGACTTGGGCCTTAGCCGAGTGGCTCATTCTTGGAAAACCAACCGTTTTGGGTGCTAGCAGTGGCGCTGTCGCAGGCTTAGTCTGCATCACACCAGCGGCTGGCTTCGTCAACCTGATGCCCGCTTTGTTAATGGGAGCCGCTGCTGGTCTGGTCTGTTACTTTGCCTGTTCCTGGCTCAAGCACAAACTTGGTTACGATGATGCTCTTGATGCCTTTGGTGTCCACGGAATTGGCGGTACCCTCGGCGCCGTTCTCACGGGTGTCTTTGCAAGCCGCGTCTGCTGGGACGTGAGCGAAGGTGTACCAATTGGCTTGATTGAATCAGGCGGAAATCCATCACTTCTCATTGGCCAAATCGCTGCTGTGCTGATCACCATCGCCTTCGCAGGGATCGGAAGCTTGGTACTGCTGAAGTTGCTCGACATAACCATTGGTTTGCGTGTACCCGCGGAAGATGAACAGCGAGGACTGGACATCACCGCTCACGGTGAAGAGGGTTACATGCTGGCGTAGTTTTCGCCGGTTTTGACTGTCAGCTTTCAAAACTGTCCGTCATATTGATCGACCTGAAAACGGCAACGGCCGTCACCATCACTGTGGCGGCCGCTGTCTATCGAGGCAACCGGCATCCTTGGCTGACTTTTACCTGCAGGCACAAGGCGAACCGTTCCTGAAACACACTTATCTGGGAGAACGTGCTGTCAGGTCAGCATCTAGCTCGCCGCAATCAAGTTCCTGCACGGTTGCTCCTGACACCACTGTTGAGACATAAAAAATCCCCAACTACGCCATGCCTCACATTGAGAAAACGGCGATCCTGGCTTGTCAATTTTGATTCCGAACCCGCAGCCGTGCTCCGGGTTAGAAACATCGTTGGCCGAACTAATCAGTGCAGAATATAACCACGTTCTTCGTGCTCGGACAAATCAAGACCGCGAGTTTCCGTGGTCGCATCGACTCGAAGACCAACCAACAACTGAGTGAGTTTAAGAATCACGATGGTCGCAATGATCGTATAAATCGCGGCTGATGATGCTCCTACAAATTGGGTCCATACACTGCCCAAAATACTGTAACTTTCCGCTCCCGCCTGATTTCCACCAAACATTTCCGCAGCGAAAACGCCGCACAGGATTGTCCCTAAGAAACCACCGACTCCGTGAACGCCAAACACATCAAGCGAATCATCGTATTTTAAGCGTTGCTTGAGTTTGGTTGCAAAGACATAGCACAGAACAGCCGACGCCGCCCCAATGGCCAATGCCCCTATCGGTCCAACATATCCTGATGCCGGTGTGATCGCGGCAAGTCCTGCAATCGATCCAGTGGCAGCTCCAAGCACACTTGGTTTTCCCAGTTGCACCCATTCAATCGCTAGCCAGACCAAGGTTGCCATTGCAGCAGAAAGGTGGGTGACGAAAAGTGCCATCGCTGCATCACCATTAGCTCCCAACGCGCTACCTGCATTGAAACCAAACCAGCCCACCCACAACATTCCAGTTCCGGTGACAGTCATCGTCATGTTGTGTGGTGGTTCGAGTTCTCGTGGATAGCCTGAACGAGGCCCTACCATGATGCAAGCCACCAAGGCTCCTAATCCGGCCGTGACATGAACCACAATTCCACCTGCGAAATCCATGACACCCATGTCGCTGTACGCTCCCCCGCCCCATGTCATGTGACAAATGGGGACGTAAACCACCAGAAGCCAAATACTGGAGAACAAAAGCACTGCCGAAAACTTCATTCGTTCAACAAAAGCGCCGACCATCAGTGCCGGGGTAATGATCGCGAACGTCATTTGAAACGCTGCAAACAAGATGGTGGGAATCCCGCTTGCGGGCTCATCATCGCCACTAGTGACGTACACCGAGGAACTATCAATACCACTCATCATGAACGCATCCCAATCACCAATGTAACGATTGAGCGCTTCGCTTTCCGGTGTTCCAAAGGCAAGCGTGTAGCCGCAGACGACCCAGATAATCGACATCAAGGCAGTCAAAACCAGACACTGCATCAGAACTGACAATACATTTTTCTTGCGCACCAAGCCGGCGTAAAAGAGCGCCAGAGCAGGGATCGTCATGAACAGCACAAGAGCCGTTGAAGCGAGCACCCATGCAGTATCACCGGTGTTAACGACGGGATCAGTTTCAGCAGCCGACGCTTGCGTGCAACGCAAACCTCCGATCAAAAGCAGTGAAACAAAAGTAAATGCAAGCCGATAAGAAAATTTCTTCAACATAAGTAAATCGATCCTTTGAGGTCACTTGTATCCGCCAAGTTCAAGTGCAGAACATCAAAATCGTATTACAAGAAGCTTAAATTGTGTATGAGGGGTGTGAAAATCAGCGTGACGACAAGCAGCCAGAACGGATGGATGAGAACTGCTCAATCGATGACCACCGGCTTGAGAACCGCCGATAAATCCGTATTTTCGATGATTCGCGACGAAAAAGGTATATTTCAACCAAAATCAGGCAGCGAGCATCGGCTTTTCTTGCTCCAGCAACGCCACGGCTAATAAATCCGATTTCTTCCAGCAGCATCGGCACTGGCCAAGTAATCAGGGCCGCGGCAAAACAATTTTCTTGGCAGGGTCTAGTAAGACGCCAAGCAAATCATCGCCAACCGTAAGATTAATCAGGAGTGGTTTCACTACTAGCATGCTGATCAACTGGAAAAAGGAAACTAGCAAGAGCCGTAAACAACAAAGTGGCAGCCGCTATCCATTGGGTCCACGCCAACCCAAGTTGGCTGGCGACCTGGCCCCAAATCAGTGAGCCCAAGGCCATCGCCAATGCCATGGTGGTCAAGTAAGCCCCCATACCACGGGCGCGGATATGATTCGCCAAGGTCATCTGAGCGGTTGCATTGAGGGTGGTTAAACAGATCATCCAGGCAGCTCCCATGATAAAGCATGCAAACAGCGCAATCGCGTCATGCATCCATGTGTCACCTTCGGAATGCCCAAGGATGAACAGACCAATGGCAAAACAGACCATGCTCGCTGCAAGGGTTCGGTCCATCAAGAGTCTGCGGTGCAATGCATGCAGCACCCTTGCAGCAACCACAGCTCCCACACCGATGCTGGTGACCAACAGTCCATAGCCTTCGGCTCCCCAGTACAGTTGCTGACGCGCCACCAATGGCAGCAGCGACCAAAGTGCTGTGGCAGGCAGCAGGAACAACAGAACACCGACCAATACATTACGCATGGTGCGTTCCTGCATCACATACAGAAATCCTTCCTTCAGTGCTGCGTGGTACGAAAGCCCACCGGAGGATTCGGTTTTTTCGCGTTTCCAAAAGAGCAAAACAATGAGCACACCTGCGAACGACAATGCGTTGACAGCAAAAGCCACCCAGACTCCTGCCGTAGCAATCAGAACACCACCCAGGGCAGGTCCTGCCGCTCGCGCCAAATTGAAACTGATGCTTCCCAAAGCGATCGCACGAGCAATCTGCTTTGGAGGTACCAAAATAGGTATCGTTGCTTGCCATGTTAGAACGTGCATGACCAAGCCCAAGCCAATCGCAAACGTTAATCCCAACAAAGACCATGAGGTAATGACCTGTTGCCACGTCAACAACGCCAACAACGAAGCAAACGAGAACATCATCAACTGGGTCACAATCAACAACTGTCGTCGATCGATGCGATCCGCGATCACGCCCGCTGGAATTGCCAGAAAGATCATTGGCCCCGACATTGCGATGCGGACAGCTGAAACCGTTTGTGGATCAGGATCCAGACTGGTCATCAACCATCCCGCGCCAACTTCGTGAATCCACGTACCCAGATTGGAAATCAGAGATGCGATCCAGAACGCCCTGAAAATTGGCTGACGCAACGGAGCCCATGCTGCTCCGTCATCGTACAGACTGCTGCCGTCATCGGGTGAATTCACGGCTCCACTGCCAGCTATCGACAGATCCCGATCGGGACCGGGATCCTCAGTTCGATTCAACGGTGGCTCAGAGTCCGGCATGCTGTTTTTCTGGAGTGGAAATACCGCGAACTGAGAATCAGACCCGCGAATAGACACCAAGCCCCTTGATGCAGGGGGGAATAGGCATCCTCTTCCAGTTTAGGTCAGCCGTAAACCCGGGCTTCCGCTTATTGAGAGCAGATTTTGAGCTAGGTTTCCTGAGGTACAAATGTACTGACGGTTTGGATACAGGACTTTGCAAAAGATAACACTTGCTATCACAGCGTCGGTGATCCACCCACATTGGGATCTGCTGGTCCTGTCGGCGGGCATGTTGTTTGCTCCCGCCAGAATTATGTGCGCTACTTACCCGCACGCCAACACAACAGGGGCATCGCGATGGTGCTGCGCACGAAAACAACAGTCTTTGGCAAGGGCACTGTGCTCACGGGAACTGCGATCAAGATTCCGCCTTTCCGGCGGGCCCTTTGGGCGATACCCAGCGACCCGACTCGTACGCATCAGACTGCTACTTATCGGGATCGATCACCGCGAACTGGTCGGCAACATTTCGGATTTGGCAACATTTCGGATTTGGCAACATTTCGGATTTGGCA
>CAJXTM010000349.1 GCA_913061385.1 uncultured Rhodopirellula sp.
TCTACACGTAAGGAGTCGTCGGCAGCGTCAGATGTGTATAAGAGACAGGCACAATATCTGATACGCCCGCAACACCAGAGTACCAAATCACCTGGGCCTGGAGTGCCTGAAACTGTTTGACTTCTTCATCATTGCACTGCTTCTTTTTCAACAACAACGAGACGATTGGCAACATTTCCGACAGCGCGTTGAGCAGGTTATCTACCCCATCCATTGCACCATTGGGTAACTTGAAATCAACCACGACGGATGAAATTTCAGAACCGAGTATTCTTTGCGTCTGCTCGTAGTTGTACTGTACCAAACGTTCTCTTTCATGGATTCCAGACACCAAGTGTGATGCCGTGTGAACGAGCAGGTAGTTACTGATTTTCTGGCTGGATTTAATTTTCCGAATCGCATGCAGGACGTCACTCTGCTCTGTATCCCCCACCTTCATGACAATAACCAAGGCGTGACCTTGACGCGCGCAAAGCTCAATATCTTCGGCTGCATCGTATCCAGATTCTCCCAGTCCCCTCGTGTCCAGAAACTGGAGTACAGGCTTCACCACGGGAAAGCCAAACTGCATCGAATTTTCAGTGCAAGGTCGGAATCCTTTCCCGATTTCTGCGTCGGTGTTACCCGTGATCGACTGAACCAAGGTTGATTTACCAGCTCCTGTCTTACCCAGCAACCAAAGTGTGGGCAGGTGCGCATCGTGATACTGAAACGCTGGACTGAGCAACTGCTCTTTCACGTCGCCAGACTGAAAGACTCGACTGAATTTTTCAAATAGGCTCATTTTTCAACATCCACTCTTCACGTCGCATCCTGTGTTATCACACTTTCTCCCACTCCATGATGACCAGCTTGCCGAGAACCTTTCGCCAAACAAAGGCGGCGCAAATTTCTTAATTGGATCGCTCGTACCAGTCAAAGGCTCAAGAACCTCACTGACCGGGCGTTGGATGCTACTGTTACTAGAAATTTAAATCTCCGAAATCCGTGAAACCCATGCCACTTGTTCGCAAGAAACAAAAACACACTGATTTTCAGTGGGAATTCATCCAGTTAAACGAACGCTCTATTTGCTCTGCCCTATTTCTTTTCAACCGTCGAGTCACTGACAAATTCGTGTAATGCAGCCATACCGATGCATTCATGTTACCCCCCGCAATGGATTCAATCAGGAATGACGCCCCTTTACCAAGACAGTGCTGAAAAAGACACCAAACGACTAGAACACAGAACCGCCGTCACCCAGCAGACTCGCAGGCCCCAACGGGTAATGAGACACCAAGGCAACGGCAATTACGAATTAATTTCGCAAACAGCGGAGGTCGGCACCGTGATTGCAAAGCTGCCCCACAACCAAGCAGATTCCCAGCGAAGCCTTGATCTGAAACCACGGCGTGACAGATTGTAAATCATCTGGCAAATGCCGATTGGTTGCAAGGATGCTGCTGTACCCCAAAGAAGGTGCTTGACTTACGCAACACAACGCTGACCAACCGTATTTCGATACGGTTTCGATAGGAAATTTCTTCGGCGCCGCGTGCGATGGAATGCAAGGTGAACCGTCGCATCACTGAGTCAAATGACAAGTCCTCAGCCCAGGAGCCCCACGATGTTTAATCGCGGCAACTTATACTGAGGTGCGTAAAGAACCCGTAGCTAACTTGTCGCGTGCTTCACGCCACAATGGTGGCAAACATCGCTCATTTGGTCTATCGGTTCCCCACAGGCTGAGCAGGCACTCAATACATATTTTCTTTCTTCTGCTCGTACTTTCTGAAAGACGCCTTGCAGCGTCCGCCAAGGCCCGTCGGTCGAACGGGAAATCAAGTCCCGCTCCAAAAGCCTGCCATTCTTCACGCCGGACTTTACGTCCGAACTTAAAAACGGCCCGCTGATCCTCCCCGCTCGCTTTATGTAGTACTTCATCACAATAAACGCCCAAAGAATCTACAGGCAAACTGATCTCTAAGACACGAATTCCCCCGTGTTTTCCCGACTTTACTCGTCAGCCCGTATCACAAAATCAAAGATCTGCGTCTATCCGAAAACCCAACATTGGCAATCTGAAATCAACAGTACACAAACCACGTTCGAGGGGAAGAAACTCACCACGAGCCCTCGAGCTTAAGATCGTGACGGCGTAACACGGCACCTGCTTATCTCGGTCCAGCAGGCACTAGCTTTCCACTGGAATCGTTCTGCTCGGTCTTGCCCTCAATCGATCGCAACAAAAACTGCAACTGGTGTGGTTCCCTCCTGGCATCAGACCGCAAGAACTGTGAAAAACACACTTTCTTCTTGCCACGCACAGAAGCGAACAGGCTCGCTCTCAAATAAACCACCTGCGAGCCTTTTAGCAGTGGTAAAACTGACGCCCGATGATCAACCAACGGAACCCCAGACTCACTGTGGAAAACGACATGCCAGGCTTTTCCATCGCGGGAAACCTCAAGCGTTCCCTGAGCCAAGGGATCAAAGACGGGAAAATAGTGTTCGTTATAGACCCAAATGAATGTTCCAAAATCAACAATCGACTCGATGGGTGCCGGAAAATCGAGACGGTACTCTATTTCAGCCCATTGGTTGACCTTATCTGGAGTCCAATAATGAGTCGTATCTTCCTCGCGATAGATCACCGCATTTTCAGTTCGAATCGGTGCGGGCACAGGCTCGCCTCGTAAATCCATCTCAACGGAATAGAGTTCTGTTTCAAACTGATTTCCGGAACCATTCCCACCGCCATCCTCAGGCAGCAAATTGCAAACCACCCTTAGCCCGTTCGATGAATAAGTTCTATTCGGTTGATCAGGAACCACGCAAGCGCCGGAACGACATTCAACCGCAGTCACTGACCACCCCCCGCCACACCATCCCCAACGGTCACCAGGCCACGGACTACCTTCCAACAATGATTCCAACTCATTGCCTAAGATACAGAACTCATTTACGTTGCCGTGCATATCGTACAGTCCCCATGCGTTGGCACGCTTTGATCCAACCGCATGCGGTGACCCGGCGTTACCGTTGTACCATGCATGAAGATCAATTTGCCACTCGTCCTCGCCAAAACTAAATGTCGTTGTTGTTCCAGCCCGACATGCATATTCCCACTCGGAAGTGGTTGGAATCCGATAAACACGACCGGCACTTTTTTCCTCAGGGAGTTCGGACAGTTTTTGGCAGAAATCGTTCGCCTCAGCAAAAGTGATACTCTCAACTGGCATCCTATCACCTTTGAAGTGACTTGGATTTTTCCCCATCACCTCGCGATACTGCTCCTGCGTTACCTCGTACATCCCAATATAAAATGGACGTTCGATCGCAACGAGTTCATTTACAAAATACTGCTCACCAGCAATGGTACATACGGCATTCATCTGAAACTCCCCCTCCGTCACGACATTCAGTTGCATTCCAATACTGTTGGTCACATCCCCGAGCGTACTTAACACAAACTGGCGAGACCCGGGACTGAACACCCGCGTCAGGAAAAAACAACCGACTGCGATCAAGAGCAAGACAGCAGAGTATCGCCGGAAAAATGCGATCGTCCTTCCCATGACACTTTTAGGCATCACGTTCAAAGCATGCTTCCGCGACGATGGCTCGCCGGAACGGGCTTGCAGCGTTTGCTTTACATCCAGCAAAGATCGCAATACTTGCCCCGCGTTGCCGGGACGATTATCCGGGTCAACCGCAACCATTCTCTGAGCAAGGCTTTGCAAGTCCCGCTGTACGCTTGATGCATGCTGCCAGGAGGTGGAAGCGACGGATTTCGAGAGAAGAACCTGAAACACTTTCCCCGCAGCAAAAATATCACTGCGTTCATCAACGGTACCACCACGATGTTGTTCAGGAGGCATGTATCCAACTGTTCCATACTGAACGCCACCACCACTTGCTGCGATATCCTGCCTGATAGCCAATCCATAATCAATTAACTTCGTGGCTCCATTGGCGAGCAGCATGATATTCGCGGGTTTGATGTCGAGATGCAGATAGCCATTCTCATGCAGATGAGAAATCGCTTTCCCGACTCCGATCATCACATCAAGTAACTCGTGAACCGTAAGGTAACGTCCATCGCGGACAATCGCATGCAGAGAATCACCAGTCAGTAATTCCATCACGAGAAACAAATAGCCCTCGTACTCAAGGGCATCATAAGCCCGCACCATATTGGGGTGTTCAAGCTGCCCCACCGTCTCAATTTCCCGAAGGAAATTTTCGTAGAACAGAGGACTGTCTTGCTGGTTTCGACGAATAACCTTAACGGCGACTTCGCGTTTGAGCCGTGAGTGCGTCGCCTTGTAAACTTCCCCCATCCCGCCTGGCGCAATCAACCCATGCAGCTCATACTGACCAACCCGGCATGGTGTCGAGAACAATGCTGTCTGCCTAGCTAATTCATAAGATTGTGGCGTGAGCCATGACTCGGAATCCACTGCGCTCAGAAGCACCTCCGCCTCTAGCTTCAGACCAGCCGTATTTACATCATCCAGCGTCAATCGAGAGAGTCGTTTTTCCAGCAAATCGTTCTGCTGAATGATTTCAACCAGCAAATCACTGCATTTATCACACCGCTCAAGGTGGGTGCGAACTTGCCCAAAACGGGCATGCAGCACGCCTGTAGCCATGCGTGTCAACTCAGTTTGACTGGGGCACTCTCGATTTTCCATCGTCTCAAATGGTCAAAAAAAATGTTCTTTAAAAACCTCGTTCTTCACATCCCATCTATCGACGAGGCGTAACACATTGGGGACGGCGGCTCAGGATTTTTTTTTGCAGACCATTCTCATGACTCAACGTGACTAGCTGAGTCGACAAACATTTTACGAAGTCGTCCAATAACGCGGGCCTTTGCGACCCTCACAGCAGCAGTTGTTACACCAAACTGCTGTGCGATTTCTGAGGTCGGGACTTGTTCGACCACACTGAGCCAAAACATCTGCCACGTTCGCTCAGCGGTCGACTCACGGATCAAGTGAAGAGCCCTTGCCTCAAGCTCTTTCAGCGCGACCTCCTCAGCTACGAGGTCAAGCGGATCCCGCTGCTCACCTGCTTCGGCGACCAACAAGAGTTCCGGTGGGGCAGTTTTAAGATTGGCTGCTGAACGGAAATAGTCTGCGACACGCCGGTTAACGATGGTACGCAACCAACCCCGAAAACTGCCTGATTCGAACTTATGACGCCGAAATTCTCCGATCCCAAGAAAGACCGACTTCAGACATTCTTGTAAAATATCGTCCTGCACTGATGCAGGAACCTGTTTACGGTCGATCCAAAATCGCAAAAGCGGAGAATAAACC
>CAJXTM010000350.1 GCA_913061385.1 uncultured Rhodopirellula sp.
ACGAGATCAGCCTCGGTCTCGTGGGCTCGGAGATGTGTATAAGAGACAGCGATCGCAGTGCGGGGCAGACCAAAGACCAGCCAATTGGAACAGGGGATATTGCTCACGACCGCCTTATTTCCGGACTTGTTGGAATCAATTTTCAGGGCCCAGCCATCATTCGGATTGACGGACACAGTCAACTTGGATTGGGCCTGGCAGAGCAAGGGATTCAGATTTTCGATAAATCCTGAACCGGGAGCAATCGTGACTCCATTTCCGTCAGGCTTCCCCGATCGCGTCGATGCGAATCGCAAGCTTGCCCAAGCGACTCGCGGGCAGCACTCTGCAACCCAAAGCGTGAAACAAGCGATTTGCCTGTGAAACAGAAAAAACACAATAAGAACAGGTTAAAATACTGGACCAGACCCACTGGACACTCCTATGATTCGTGTGCATCTGAGTGTTAGGTCCCTGATGAGTTTTGCAAGTTCCGCAGCGAAACGAAGCTCGGCAGCACTCAAAGTAAAACAGAAGCCTGCAGCAACTGAGACAATCGTGGCGAATCCGACTGAGCGACCAAGACAAAACAAACGAGTTGGATTGAAGGCCGAGACGGCAACCACGAGCACGACAAGAGAGTAACACAAGGTAGTTCCAACGACCGGAAAGTATCACACCGGGTTCTGCTTGAAATATCGCTGCAAGAAGTGGGAAAAAACAACCCAATATGTTGATTGGCCTAATTGAGCTGGGTGAGTGAAGTGTGCACCACCACAACGAAAATACAGACTGTGTGGGTCACGAAAATAAGGTATCCAAGTGACGGTCGTAACAGATTTTTTGACGACAAGTGTTTATCAGGCTGGGTTTTCCTTGCTGATCTTATGCGTCCTGCTTGTGATCGGCGTTTATATGGTGGCAATCTTTCGGGACTACGCGGCTGAAGACCGGGAAGACACTCAGAAGGGCATCGCAAACTTGCAAGAAATGCACGCCAAAGGTGACATCAGCGACGAGGAATTCCGAACATTACAATCGAGAAGCCATCAGCTTTCAGCTGAGACCAGCTCAACTGAAGGATTTCCTACCGGGGATCATTCAACAAGCACATAGATTTTACCCATCAATTGTCCGCAATCCCTTCCCGACGAATCATCGTTACGACCTGTCGCAACCGCATGAGACGTCACCGATCGCGTACAAGCCGTTTGGTAGCTTTACTGCTTTGAGTTGTTTTCACTTTGAATGTTAGAAGGACAACCATTCCGCCTGTTTGCCCTCCCAATTCCATGCTGGGCATGCATTCGGAAACTATAAATCGTTTTTGAACCCAAACCACATTAGGCTCGAGCTTTCGAGGATACGGATGACCCATCTCAGCTAGCTTCCAACTTGGAGGCTGACCGGGAAAGCATTCGAGCTGTGGCCCGAAACCGTTGACGCGGAATTCGGACGTTGTGATTGCGGTACAGACTGAATGTCGAGCGAGAGCTCAGGAAAAGGCATTCAACTGGCCTGCTTCGCATCGCGCCGACCGCACACTAGGAGTCGTGTATGCCCTCTAAGGATAACCCAACCTCTCGCCGCGGAACTTCCACAAACAAAAAGAACGCGTTCTGTTCTTTTTGCAGGAAGAGTTACCGCGACGTGGGACCACTCGTCGAAGGTCCCGGCGATGTTTACATTTGCAGCGAGTGTATTGAGCTCTGCCAATCGATCCTCGACCAAGAAGAGCGTCGGCGTGGACCGACAAAATCATTGTTCAGCGAGATACCTTCACCAAGGTCGATCGTCGAGCACCTGGACGAATATGTCATCGGGCAAACCGCTGCAAAGCGAGTACTCGCCGTTTCGGTTCACAATCACTACAAGCGATTGACAAGTGACTGGGAAGGCGAGTCAGAGGTCGAAATCGAGAAGAGCAACATCCTGCTTGCCGGACCCACTGGAAGCGGAAAAACGTTACTGGCAAGATCGCTCGCCAGGATGCTGAATGTTCCTTTTGCAATTGGTGACGCGACCACGCTGACCGAAGCGGGCTATGTAGGCGAAGACGTCGAAAATCTTCTTCTGAAGTTGCTTCATGCAGCAGACTTTGATGTTGAGGCAGCCCAACGCGGTATCCTCTACATCGACGAAGTCGACAAGATCGGCAAAACAAGTGGCAATGTGTCTATCACTCGTGACGTATCTGGCGAAGGTGTCCAACAGAGCCTATTGAAAATGCTCGAGGGCACCGTGGCTAACGTTCCCCCTCAAGGCGGACGCAAGCATCCTGAGCAACAGTACATTCAGATGGACACAAGCAAAATTCTGTTCATCGTGGGTGGAACATTCGTCGGGATTGAGGAGATTATCCGCAAGCGACTGGGACACAAGACCCTCGGATTTGCTGGCGATAGTGTTCGCAACGAGCAGACGGAATCCGAACTGTTGTCACAGGTGCAAACCGAGGACATTCTTCAATTCGGGTTGATCCCAGAACTTGTGGGTCGACTTCCAGTGGTGAGCTACTTGCAACCCCTGAATGAAGAGGGCCTGGTGCGAGTCATGAAGGAGCCCAAAAACGCTCTGACTCGACAATACCAAGCCCTGTTCAAAATGGAGAACTGTGATGTTGAGTTCACCGATGGTGCTCTGCACTACGTGGCTCAACAGGCACTTGCCAAGGGAGTCGGTGCACGTGGACTTCGCGGAATCCTCGAAGACGTGATGCTTGACATCATGTACGACTTGCCAGATCAAGAAGATGGAACTGTCTTCAAAATCGACGAGAGCGTCGTCTCCGGTTCGAGCGATCTGTTCCAGATGCCAACCACAAAGAGTGCATAGAATTCCAGAACGAATTCATTGAACTTCGAATGCCACCGAGGCAATCGCCCGGTGGCATTTTTCATGGATTGACAGGGAGGTCGATTACCATCGCAGCGAGCCGAGTACCAGCAGTGCCGGAAGCTCACGATTCATCATCAGAACCTGACTGGCTACTCAGATTCGGATCGGCGTAGAACTTGGTGAGATCGATCCCGGCCCGACGTTCTTCTTCCATCAGCTTGATACGCGACTCCAGCCGCTCCATCCTACGCATCAATTGCGGGATAACATCTCTGTTATCGTCAACGGGCTTAGGACGCGGTACCGCAGGGTACCCGAGGTGGCGTTGCATCGCCGCGAAGAGAAAAATCGGCTCTCTTCTGCGGTTTCCCAGAGCAATTCGTCCTTCCTTTCGCCCGAAAAGAAACGGGCCTTTACCCTCAGTTGATTGCTCTGCTTCCTCCAACTTGGCTCGGTATTCATCACTGGCCAAAAACAGGAGATCAGCGATGTCAACCAAACCCACTTGCGCCCTCAACATCAGAATCCAAGTCGCCCAATACCTATCGAAAGTGGGGTCATTACTGATCGCAGTCAGCCCGCGATCATAATTAAGGCGATTCCTACAGAGAACCTCGAACTGATAAAAGAATAACCCTGCTTCGTTGCAGTCGGCAGTCCGATACTTGGCTTCACCTTCGAGCACCTGCAGGGCGGCTCCCATCGTAAATCGCCCCGACTCCTTTTCTGCCTCCTCAACCAGATAGGCTTGGAACGGCGTAAAATAGTGTGTCAGCTTCTTCATGGCGGGCGCCATCTGCCCCGAATGCTTAAGTTCTGTAAGCAGATAGTCGATCGCGAATGGCAGTTTGGTCGTGCTCAGCAACTCGTAGCGGATCTGATCCAACAATTCCTGCATGGGCATCTCTATCTCCGCTCGTTCACGCAGAACTTGATAGAGATAAGCCTGTTCGACATACTCGGAACGATCGAGAAGTGGCTGAGCCATGCTTGTGCGCCGAGTGTTTTACGAGAACTTGAACCAACCCATCTGCGGAATCAAACAGAAGCCAGACCACTCGGCCGGTCAGGTCGCGACTGAACGCAGCTTTTGCCATACAGCGTCTGTCAGGTACCCCACAACAAGACGGGGATCCGTCATGAATACTTGCGAAACAGGATGCACGCATTATGGCCACCGAATCCAAAGCTGTTACTCATGGCGATATTGACTTCGCACTTAACAGCCTCATTGGGCGTGTAATCGAGATCACACTCCGGATCTGGCGTGGTGTAATTGATTGTGGGTGCGATCAACGAATGCTGAATCGTCTTGCACGAAATCACGGCCTCAATGCCACCGCTTGCACCCAGCGAATGCCCAAGTGCTCCCTTGGTGCTACTAAGTTTCAATTTGTAGGCATGATCACCAAAGACTGCTTTGATCGCCTGAGTTTCTGCCTTGTCACCTAACGGAGTGCTGGTTCCATGTGCATTGATGTAGTCGATATTTTCGGGGGAAACCCCTGCATCCTTGATGGCTGAGCGCATCGCTGCAGCAGCACCTTTACCCTCGGGATCCGGGGCAGTGATGTGGCCTGCATCGCTGGTGGTGCCGTAACCGAGCACTTCGGCATAAATGCGTGCTCCACGCATCTTCGCATGCTCTAACTCTTCAAAGACCAGCAAACCAGCTCCCTCGCCAAGCACAAAACCATCTCGTTCAGCATCGAATGGTCGGCTTGCTGCAGCGGGGTCTTCGTTGCGTGTCGAGAGCGCCTTCATATTTTGAAACGCAGCCAATCCCATGCGAGTGATTGCTGCTTCAGTACCGCCCGTGATCACCACGTCAGTTTCACCCAGCCGCACACTTCGCAGAGCATCGCCCATCGCGTTGGTTGCACTTGCACACGCCGTTGCTACGGCATAGTTGGGACCTTTCAGGCCGTAGGTGATGGAAAGATTCCCACCGGCCGCATTGAGCATCATTTTTGGCACAGTGAACGGGCTGACGCGGTCGGGACCTTTGCTCAGCATTTTCTGAATTTGGACCTCAATCTCACCCAAGCCGCCAATGCCCGAGCCAAGGATCACCCCGCACCTGGATCGATCAACCTGATCAAAATCCAGCCCTGAGTCTTGGATAGCTTGGCCACCTGCGTGGACAGCAAACTGAGTGAATCTGTCGAGACGCTTGACTTCACGTCGTTCGACCCACTCGGTTGCATCAAAGTCTGGGATGTCGCCGCCAAAGTGAACTTTGTACGCATCGGTGTCGAGAGTTGTAAGTTTGTGAACGCCACTCTCACCTGCCGTTAGCCGACTCCAAAATGTGTCAACTTCGACCGCCAGAGGAGAGACGACGCCTACGCCCGTGACCACAATGCGGCGCTGCGATTCTTCTTGCATTCGGATGCCTTGGACGAATGTTCCATGCTGAGGATGTTGGGATCCTGTCTCTTATACACATCTGACGCTGCCGACGACTCCTTACGTGTAGAT